>JAFVRL010000119.1 GCA_017504325.1 Lentisphaeria bacterium
CAACATTGGCGTTCTCTCTGGAGAAAGTATATTGGAAACCAAGTTCTTCCAAGTCATTCATGATCACATCGACAAATTTCGCCTGAATAAGGATCTGGGGTTTCGGCCGGTTGAACTTTTCAAAGATCTTGCGCATTTCCGCAATATTTTCAGGTGTATTGGTAACAATCAATCTTCCGGCAACAGGGTCAAGCGCGGTATAGGCACCCTCCGGAAGAGGAACAGTGCTGAAATATGTGGAATGGATCGTCTGACTGGCACCACCCTCCCCGCCAAGCAGATCACCGGGATTCATTTTATTATCCAGTTCAAAATATTCCGTTTGCAAAGCATCTTCCAGATCCTGGATACTGGGGGCGATCTCCACCACACCGTCTTCCACATTCACTTTATAAACAGCCTTGATATTTTCGCAGACGCGCTTGATGGCATCCCCGAGAGTAATGGGGTTGAAAATACTTAATGTTACATTGGGATCCCGAGATGCAGGTGTATCTGCCGCCTGATTCTGGTTCTGGTTATTTTCCCCTTCTTTCTTTTCAACAACACCCTCTCCTGCATTGGGGGAAGCATTGAATTTGCCCAGAGCAACGATGTTTATACCGTTGCGGGCGGGATCTGTGTCATACTCCTTACTGTACTGTACCAGAGTTGTAAGCACAGCAGAAAGGGGACTGTCGGGAAAATCTATACCATGGGGAAGAATAATGGAGGAGAGCTTGGACTGTATGGGGGACTTCACCATTTCTTTTTCCACACCATCGAGCTGCAGGATCCCGCTTGCGCCGGAATCATCGTAAGCAATGATGGGAGTGAGTGCTTCCCACCCTGCCTCCACAACACGCTCACTGTGAACAAGCTCCATACGCCGGCGACCGGCTTCACTCAACTTGATGTTGATCTTCCGCAAATAGTTGATGGAATGTTCATTATAAGGATCAAGACTGATCACCTGTTCAAATTTACTGCGTGCCTTGTCCCACTGACCGGAAGAGTAAAGCACTTCCCCCTGACGGATAAGAATACTTTTCTTTCGCGTCTCTTCCGCATTGGAGGTCACATTTTCAAATTCACTTTTTTCAACAGCTTTATCCCGGAGTTTCTTATAACGGGCAATAACTTTTTCCATCTCCTCCTTGCAGGGGGGATAGACCTCATACGCTTTACGGCAAGTATCAATAGCAAGGTCGAAATCAGCCGCTTTGGCAGATTTTTCCGCTTCAAAATAGATGGATTGCGCCCAGTAATAATAAGACCGGGAAACAGCCACATCACAAGCCTCGATCTTGGTGTTCAGGCGTTTGATGTGTTTTTCATTTCTGTAAGAGGCAAGATTGCTCTTCAATGCCTCTTCTGTCAGCCCATCCAGTTTGAGAATACTGTTGCGCAGTGCAATAAGTTTCTTCTTCGCATCAAGATAAAGGGAGATTGCTTTCTCAAATTCGCCATTGCGGTAATCAGAAAGAGCTTCAGACACAAGTTTGTCGATCTCTTTTTCTGTTGACTTGAGAAAAACGACTTCCCTTTCACGGGCTTCTTTTACAAGATCATACTTAACAACTCCGGGAGCTGCAGCAGCCGGGATGTCCTTTTTACCGGCAGGAACAGCCTTACTCTGCCCTGCTGCGGTAAATACCGGCAGAACCAGAAGACCGGAACAGGCGAGGAAGAAAACCCCGTTCCTGAATGACGGTTTCAATATATGTTCACACTTATCAATTCTCATCTTCACACTCTTCCTCTCTTATCTGTTGATAAAATTAAATATCCCGTCACTTCGACGATCCCGTTTGTACGGCACACCGTTGTTATCCATGATACGGGCAGTAACAAAAATCATAAGATTCGTCTTCACTGCCGAATTGGAACGGTCCGTAAACAAGCGGCCTATCAGAGGAAGATCGCCAAGCAATGGATACTTGTCATCAATCTTCTCTACAGCATCCTGCAATACACCGCCAATAACAACAGATTCCCCGTCATAGACCTGAACTTCTGTTTCGATCCTCCGTTCAGAGAAATCTGCCATTTTTTCTCTGGGCTGGATATTGGCAGAGGATGTATCTGCTATACTTTCAAACATCTTACCGATCTTGATGGTATAGTCATAATTACTCCATCCGATAAATTTTTTCAAGCTGATCTTCAATGTGGTATTGATCGTTTTCATGTTCAGCACATTGGGCTTGATATTGAAATTCATACCAACAGAATCCACCTCGAAATCAGGTGCAGGAGGAGTATAGGTAAATGTATTTCCATTAGAGTTGATCTCCACCTCGGCATCATCATAATCCGTGGGGAAGCTGCGTTCATCTGCGATCTCCAAATGTGCCGGTTCCCCATCAAGCGTCATCAAGCGGGGCATGGTTATGACTTCAGCGCGCTCCGATCTGTCAATGGCACGGATCGTAAGGAAGAGATTGACATTTCTGCTGCCGCCGGCATTGGGAATAAGATTGAGGTTGTTTATAAGTACATTTGTGGAATCCGCAGAACGGGTATAGATCTGCCCGTAGGGAAACGCACCGCTGGAAATAAATCTCTTATTATTGTTATCCACATCATAAGTGAGAGTCCAGTCAAACCCCAGCTCCTCCATGGCAGACATGGTGATCTCCACCATCTTTGCTTCGATCATAACCATGGCAACAGGCACATCAAGCACCTGGATACGATCCGCAAGTTTATCATGATTCTCTTTGGTATTACGCATGATCAAACGACCGCCTTCAGGATCATAGGAAATACTTGTATCATCAGGGAAAGGCACACCGCGCTCACGGAAATAGCTCTTGAGCTTTTCCCCATCAATGACTTTGGCAACCGCCTTCTTATCTTTGAGTTTATCTCTTTTCGCGGTAAACTCTTCCAATTCGCCGTCGTACTCTTTTTCTTCCTCCTCTTTGTTCCCCTGCAGCACGCCGCCAAGTTCATCCTGAATACGCCGCGCGTAGTTCTTGGAAATAGGATAAGAATGAGTTTCCATGCTGCTGCTGCCTCTGCCGATGGACACGATCTTGCCATCCAGATAAAAATTAACTTTACCCAGTTTGCAAATATATTTCAACCATACAAGAAGAGGCACATCATTGTTCAATGCAAGAGAGTTGATGACGATATCCTTTACATCCGCCTCGGGAACGATATCCACACCATGTTTATTTTTGTCGATCTCTTTACTGCGGCTGCTCAAATCTGCAACAATATTGCCGATAGTCTCCTGGGAATACTCCAACTGGGGCATCTTGAGCGCCTGCAATGTTTCATAAAGAGTTATATTACTTTTGGAAGGATCCGCTTCCACAGCCTTGCTTTCCATACCTTTTGCGTTTTCATTTTCCACAGGCACAAGTTCACTGCTGTCCGGCGGGAAGGGTTCCACCCACTTCCAGTCCACATCAATTACTTTCTCTTCAGCATCGACCTGACGGCGGTATGCCGCAATTTTGTAAAGACGCTGATAAACTTTCTCCAGAAGATTGATGGCGGGTTCATTATAAGGATCAAGCACAAGGATCTTTTCCACATTCTCCCGCACCTTTTCATATTGTTTCTGTCGGTAATAGATCCGGGCTGTTTTCAATCTCTGGTCGATCTCCTGTTTCCGGCGTTTGTTGTCAGGGTCAATGGTATCAAGAGAAGTGTCGATCTGGAAATTGACAGCACCTATCATTTTGGTACAATCATCAAGGAAAGAGGAAATACGGTCATAAAATTGAGGATCTTTTGCAGCTATGGACCGCATAATTTTAATATCATAACGCATATCGGGATTTTTATAATAATAGGCACCGAAAGCGGAATAGGCTTTCATTTTTGCCTTTTCGTATTCCTGAACGGCATCATGGGTAGCACCTCTGGACAATGCTGTAGTATAAATCTTTCTCGCACTGGTAAATATTGCTTCCGCCCATGCTTTATGCGCCGCATCGATACGCCTGGAGATCCGCTGTTTCACCGTTTCAAGGTACTTACTCGTACCAAGTTTCTGTTTATCAAAAACAGACAATGCACGCACATAGGACTCGTAAGCCTGTGCATACTGGAATTTATTGAAAAAACGATCCCC
>JAFVRL010000120.1 GCA_017504325.1 Lentisphaeria bacterium
ATGCGGTTGACAGGCATACTTGTTTTCTTGCCGGGCGCGACAGAAAGATTGCCTCTGGCATAGTGACGCAATGAAAATTTCGCATTGTTGAAGATCCTGATGAGATCAGTACGGTATTGCATAACAAAGGTTTCCTTTCTCTGATAATATACACCGGAAATTTTCTGATTCAATCACAAATTGATATGTTTTATTCATTTTTTATCATGGTATATTTTCTGTTGTCATGGTATAGTAAAAGGTGAAAGAAGGAGGAGAAAATGAAATACGGTTCTTTTGAAGATTTGCGGCAGGTCGTGGAAAGACAATATATGGATGTGCAATATCTGCCGGAAAGCGGATGGAGTGAAATAGAGTTGCGTCAGGCATGGGAAAAACATCTGGCGGAGAATCCGGAAGAGGATCGTCTCTCCTCCCGGGCGTTTCTTATTGCATTGATCTTGAGACATGCCCCTCTGGCAAAAGAATCTCAACTGCCGTTTGCCAGGAAATTCCAGACGTTCGGTTTGCTGGAGGAAGATCGTCTCAAAGGGATCCGACTGGCAGAAAAGATGGTTCCCGGAGTGATCCATAATGGAAGAGATCTGGATGCAGGCATCGGCTGGATGGTGGATTTGAGCCACGCGGCTCCGGATTGGAAGAATATTCTTACTTTGGGATTGCCGGGATTGATCCGGCGCGCTGAAGGGAAAGAGTCGCCGTTTTGCAAAGCTGTTGTGACGGTTTATGAGGCATTGGCGGAATTCTGCCGCAGAACGGCAAAAGTATGCAATAATCCCGTTTATGCAGAAATAGCCGGACATGCCCCGCAAACTCTGCATGAGGCATTTGCTTTGGCTCTGGTCTTCCATGATGCCATCGAATTTGCACACATGGCAGTACGGTCGATGGGGCGTTTTGATTCCCTGTATATTGATTTTTACCGCAGGGATATTCAGGAAGGGCGTTTGTCAGCCGGGGAGGCAAAGGAACTTGTCAAATTCTTTTTTATGACCTTTTATGCCCGTCATCAGGGGAAGCTGTATGGAAAAAATTTCTGCTTCGGACCGGATTTCAATGAGTTGTCCCGTGTTGCGCTGGAGGCATATTATGAACTCAATACCGTCGATCCGAAACTTTCTGTCCTTGTCCGGGAAGATATACCGCAGGATTTCCTGCAGCTGTATGTGAAATGTATCCGGGATGGACGCACCGGGATCGTTTCTTTGAACTGTGATGTTGTGGTGGAAGGTCTTGTCCGGCATGGCAGAAGCAGGGCAGATGCTGAAAATTTTATTCCCATCGGTTGTTATGAACCTGCTGTGGCAGGGAAAGAGATCTCCGGTTCCGGAACAGCGCATTTATATTTACCGCATGTACTTCTGCATCTTCTTGACAAAAACAGACAATATGTATCTTTTGATGAGTTTAAAAAGGCATATTTTGAAGAGATCCGGCAGGTATGTACTCTCATGCAGGAACGGCAGATATTGTGTGATATGGCATGGGAGTATCTTATGCCTGAACCGCTGCTTTCCGGTACGATGGATTCCTGTTTGGAAAAAGAACGGGATATATCCGATGCCGGTGCTGTTTACAATATGACCGGGTGTGTCATCTCTTATTTTGCCGATGCAGTGGATTCTCTTTCCGCGATCCGGTATCTTGTGTACGAAAAACACCTTTGTTCTCTTGCGGAATTGAACCGGATCTGCAAAAATAACTGGCAGGGACAGGAAAAAATGCGGCAGATGGTTCTCCGGAATATCCCCCGCTGGGGGAATAATGATCCCCGTATAGATCTTCTTGCTGTGGAACTGGCATCTTTTGTGTCCGGCGTATTGTGGTCATTGCCCAATGGCAGAGGCGGATATTTTTTCCCGTCTCTTTACGGACAGCTTGTGGTGGAATACGGAGAAGACAGCGGAGCATTCCCCTCCGGAAGACTTGCCGGGGAACCTTTATCAAAAAATATGGATGCTGTAACGGGGATGGACCGGAATGGGATCACTGCTTTGATGAAATCAGTATTGAAGATCGATATGCGGCAGTTTCCCTGCGGAACCTGTCTGGATCTCATGCTTCACCCCAGTACCGTTGCCGGGGAGGAGGGCATACAGATTCTTTCATCGGTGATCCGTACTTTTATTGCCCATGGCGGGAGCGGACTGCAATTCAATATCTTTGATGCGGAGATCCTGCGGGAAGCCCGGCGAAAACCGGAAAAATACGAGTCCCTTCAAGTCCGTGTATGCGGCTGGAACTCAAGATTTAATGATCTGACAGATGAAGCACAGGAAACATTTATCAAACAGGCAGAGGCTCTTGTATGAATCCCTTAAGTGTTCCTTACATAGATATCAAAAGGTTTGCTGTTCACGATGGACCCGGAATACGCACAACACTGTTTTTAAAAGGGTGTCCGTTACGCTGTATCTGGTGTCATAATCCGGAGAGCCGGAAAGTGACAAAGGAGTTGGCGGTACGGTTATCCAAATGTACTTTATGCGGAGAGTGTGTCCGTATTTGTGCCTGTCACAGTATCCGGGATGGAGTACACATTTTTGACCGGCAGAAATGCATTGCCTGCGGAAAATGTGAAGAAGTCTGTTTCAATAATGCATTGGAATTGTACGGGAAAAATATCACCGTGGACGAGGCTTGCCGTAAACTTCTGGAAGACCGGATTTTTTATGCGGATGGCGGCGGGATCACACTTTCCGGTGGAGAGCCGTTGCTCCACAGTGATTTTTGTGCCGGTTTACTGGAAAAACTGAAGAGGGAAGGGATCCATACAGCGGTGGATACTTGCGGAGATGTGTCTTGGGAGGCATTTGAAAAAGTGTTGCCGTACACGGATATGTTTCTCTATGATCTGAAATGTGCAGATTCTTTACAGCATGAAAAACTTACCGGAAGAGGGAATAGCCGTATTCTGGAAAATCTGAAAAATTTGAGTCAGAAAAATAAGAGTATAGAGATCCGTATGGTCATGGTGCCTGAACATACGATGAGGGTGGAGTATTTCCATGCTGCCGGCAGATTGTTAAGTTCTCTGAAAAATATTGAAGGAGTCAGACTTCTTGCCTATCATTCCCTTGCACGGAATAAATTTAATTTTATCGGAGAAAAGGATACTATGCCGGATGTTATGCCGCCTTCCAGCGGGGAGTTGGAAAATGCCGGAAAGATCTTGCAGGCATACGCTCTGAATGTGATTCTGCCGGGACAGTAATAAAAAAATGTTGTGATTGCGGGAATAAGAGAATATTTTTTCCCGAAAATCTGAAAAAAGTAAGTAAAGAAAATATGAAAAGATAAAAAAAAACAGAAAAAAATAAATATTATCCATTTTTTTTAGTTGTATTTTCTTGAAGGTAATATATATTATCAGAAAAAAGGAACCACAGTCGTGCATTTTCTTCTGAAAAGGCAGTTGTTATTCAGGTGAAAGACGAAAAATACGATGGTTGGTGTGTTTGAAGAAAATTGAAGTATCGAATATAAC
>JAFVRL010000121.1 GCA_017504325.1 Lentisphaeria bacterium
CCGCTTTATCTTTTTCTCCACTCACAAAATACTCCATTTCACATTTGCTTTCACGGCATCATATATATACTCTTCATACTGTTTTTCCAGAAGATCGATCCCCTCTTCATGGTAGGAAGAATACCATTGTGCCGTTGCCATAAAGGTTTTTTCCATGTTCCAGATACTCTGCCATGAAAGTTTTTCCCTTGCTTTACTGCTGTCAAGAAGAAGCAGATTCGCCTCATGCAGCTGATCCCCGGAGGAATATATTTTTATTCTGATCTTTCCCCAATACTTCTGAAGAAGCCCGGCAGCCTCTCCCACCCGTACGATATTCTCTTTTTCCGGTCCGAAATTCCAGCCTTGAGCAAATTCCCTCTTTCCGCTGAATAATTCCGCACCAAGCGCAAGATACCCGGATAACGGTTCCCATACATGCTGCCAGGGACGCACGGAATCCGGATTGCGCAGCAAAGTTTCCTTTCCTTCCAAAGCCCCCCTTACAAGATCCGGAATAAGCCGGTCACAGGCATAATCCCCGCCGCCGACAACATTCCCGGCACGGCAGCTGCCAAGCAATATCTGATGCGTCTTTCCATATTTTTCAACGGGGAAAAAACTTTTTCTGTAAGAGGCGGCAACGATCTCCGTACATCCTTTTGATGCACTGTAAGGATCATATCCCCCCAGCGGATCACTTTCTTTATACGGAACAAGCGTCTCCCTGTTCTCATAACATTTATCACTGCTGATCACGACAATGGAACGGATACTTTCACAAATTCTGCAGCATTCCAGAAGGTTCACTGTTCCCATGACATTGGTGGAAAATGTTTCTACGGGTTCTTTGTAACTCTTCCGGACAAGACTCTGGGCAGCAAGATGAAATACCATCTCCGGTTTGAAATTCTGAATGATCTCTTCCAGTTTTTCCCTATCCCGGATGTCGCAATATTCACACCGGAGCAATTTTTCAATGCGGGCAATGGAACATAAAGAAGGCTCTTCCACAGGCAGAGCCACGCCGCAGATCTCCGCTCCGAGCCGGTGCAGAAAATAAGCTAAGTAAGCCCCTTTGAAACCACTGAATCCGGTGACAAGCACCCGTCTTTTATTGTAGATACCCTGAAACATATTGTTTATTTCCAATATTTCGTCCAGGGGGCATCCCCTTTTTCCCAGAGATCGTTTAAAAATACATACTCCCGCGGATTATCCATACACTGCCAGAATCCGGTATGACGGTAAGCCGCGACCACACCGTCCTCCGCAGCATTCTGCATGGGAGCGTGTTCAAAAATCAGCTCTTCCCTGTCCTCTGTATATTTACGGATGAAACTTTTTTTCAGCACCATAAATCCGCCGCTGACAAAACCACTCTGATGCTGAAGAGGTTTTTCAGAAAAATGCGCCACCTTATCTCCTTCAAGGCAGACCTCCCCGAACCTTCCCGCAGGATGAACCGCCGTCAAAGTGAGGAGAGAACGCTGTTTTTTGTGAAATTCATACAAATCTGCAATATTCACATCCGATAACCCGTCTCCATAGGTAAGGAAGAAATCTTCTTCCCCTTCCGGCAGATACTTTTCGATCCTTTTCAACCGGCATCCCGTCATGCTGTGCAATCCGGTATTGGCGCAGGTCACTTCCCAATCCGCCTCATCTTCACTCATATCCAGATAGCGTACGGAAGAAGGATCCCCCAGAGTTATGGTAAAATCTTTTCTTCTCTGCCTGTAATTGAGAAAATAATCCACAAAAACTTCCCGCTTATAGCCGAGGCAAAGAATAAAACGCTTCACACCGAATGCGGCATAACACTTCATGATATGCCACAAAATAGGCTGTTCACCGATCTGCACCATGGGTTTGGGAGTCAACTCCGTGACCTCACGCAATCTTGTCCCCATTCCCCCGCAGAAGATCACTGCCGGAGGCATTTTTTCATTCCCCATACGCTTCTTCTCCGTTTTTCCGGTCAAATATTTTTTACATTTTCTTCCGTATAATCCTCTATCGAGATCCGGAACTCACTTACTCTGATATGATTTTTCTTCCCGAAATCAATCAGTTTTTTTCTGGTTTCATCTGTAACAGCTTTCAAAGCGATCACCAGCTCATCGAATTTATATTTCTCCAGAAGCCGGGGCAGATCATCTGCATTCCCCAATACATCCACCCCGTACACATTCAATCCATGCAGAGAAATGTTGTCGTCCACGATCCCCACGACCTTTCTCAAAACCTTTTCCCCGTTTGCCGAATACTGGGAAGTGATAAAAAGACGGCAGTACAAACCGCCGCCGTAAATCACCGTACGGTAGATGGGCTTACTGCGGGACTCCACATTGGCTCCGAGCATTTTAAAACCGTAACATTCCAGATAATGCAACATAAAGCGTTCAACCATGATAAGGATACAGCCGAAAAAGATGTAAGCGGCATAAAATTCCCGCATAAGAGAGATCCGGTCTCTGTCCAGCCCGTATTCCTGTACGATCAATGCCAGAGCAATGGCAAGAACAATGACAGATGCAAGGGCATACATAGTAAAAAGTTTGAAAAATCTGCAGATCCCCACCCGCAGCCAATAGGTACGGTAAACGCCGGAAAGACTCAATACGACCGGAAAAGGTGCAAGATAACAGAGCAGCTGTTTGAAGGAATACGGATTGACCGGCAGCTGTCTGTAAAAGACTCTCACCATAATAAAATATGCAGCAACAAGCAAACCGAAATCCACAAGCGGATGCACTGCCGTAAACAGGAATTTCCGGTGGGGGATCCGGATCCCTTCCGAGATCAATGTTGCAGCATCATAAAATTCGATCGTAGCAAATCTTATCACAGCAAACAGGATCACAAGCAATATAATGAAACTCAAAACCTGCATCACATTGCTCACCAATGCCGCCGCCATAGCACCCGCCACCATGATAAATGCGAGAAAATAAAGAGACCAGGCAGTCTTTCTCGGATTTTTCGTCTCATCCTGGATTCGGTGATGGATATGATCATGGTCTCCGGTCATGACCCCCACTCCGGGTTCTTTGAGAATATATTTGCGGTAAAGTCTGCGGCAAATGGCAAGAAAAACATCGAAGACAGGTACTCCCATAGCAAGAACCGGAACCATAAGAGAGGTGAAGGTAACAGCTTTCGCAGATTCCACCATACTGAAATAGGCAAAAAATGTCCCGATGAACAAGCTGCCGGTATCCCCCATAAAGATCTTGGCAGGAGAGAAATTATACCGGAGGAATCCGATACATGCTCCGCAAAAGATCACCATGGTCATAAGATAATCACTTTGCCCTCCGGAAATAAAGAACCATACAGCAAGCGCAAAAGCTGAAATACTTGCCAACCCTGCGGCAACCCCGTCCATCCCGTCGATGAGATTGAAAGCATTGGTTATACCGATCACCCATACAACAGTAAGAGGCAGAGAAATATAAACTGGAAGCGCAAACCCCAGAAAGGATTGATACCCGGCACCGATAAAGTAGAAATATAATGCGATCCCCAACTGAACAAACAATTTCAGCTTGCTGGACAATTCAAATTTATCATCCAGCACCCCCAGCAGAGATATAAGGAAAAGAGGTACCCCCAATTCCAGAAGAAGTCTGCACCGGAAAGAATTGCAGCCTCCTGCCCCCAGCCATCCGGTCAATCCCAGATAGAGAAAAGAAACAATGGCAAAAGCAAGGATGAAACCGATCCCGCCGCCCCGGGGAACAGGCTTTTCATGCTGATGCCGTCCTCTGGGAATATCCACAAGGCCGAACAAAGGCAGAACGGTGATACAGATCCTCGTAAAAATCACTGACAACGCACAGGATGCCAGAAAAAACAACGGTATATAGATCAGCATTTGGAATGATACTTTATTCATCTTTATTTTCCCCTGTTAAAAATTTATTGCAGCAGAAAAATTTTTTCTGCGTTATACCCATATATTTATACAAAGCTGTACTTTCTGCATGAAATATAGCATACTTTTGCGGTTTTTCAATCCATTCTCCTATTTTATTCCAAATAACAGAGACTGCGTATTACATTTGAGTAATGGGGCATACTCCCCCTTCCCTGTTGCGGGAAGAGCGGTATATATCCCGGGGAGCTGCGCTCTTATCTCACAGGTAATGTTTCCTTTACCCCGGGCAAGATTGCGTAAATAGAACCTTGCCTCTGTTTTGCCGTACTCACAATAGACAGGAACAAAAGAATTCCGCAGATAACCGCTGCGGGCATTTACATATTCAAATCCCGC
>JAFVRL010000122.1 GCA_017504325.1 Lentisphaeria bacterium
TTATGGGGCCCCGCTTCAAGAGTATATTCTTTTTCCTCCGCAGTAAGCGGGATCTCTTTTTTGCATTTGCTTCCCGCTCCCGATACATACATTACTCCTGTACCTTTCCCCTTTGCTTTTATGGTGATCACATATTTTCCTGCAAGAGAGACCGGGTAGAGAGGGGAAGAAATGGAAAAGGCTTCTTTGGCTGCTTTAAGGCTTACACAGTTTTCCTTGCAGATAAGAGCCGCTTTTTTTGCTCTGCTTTTTTTCCAGGAAGAGTTCTTTTCTGCTGCAAGATTTTCAAATTCTCTTGCCACAAATTTAACATCTTCCGGGCGTTTTCCTTTATGGGGGAAAAATTTCCCGTACCAGGGATTATTGAAAAATGTGGTCTGATTGTCTGTGATAAGATCACAAGAGAGCACTTCCGGATATGCTGCTTTGACAAGTACGGCTTTGCCCTCTTTATTTACTTTGAGTTCGATCATGCCGCAGTTCCAGGGAGCAGATCTTTTTCCGGTCAGGGTAAAGGTCGTTGCATTCATAAATGCACCGTGACTTACCAGAAGGAAAGGCCCTTTCCTGCCGCTTTTTACAAGTTTCATAATAAGAGTTTTACCCCGTTCCCCCATTACTTTATTGCTTTCCTTGAAGCCTTTTGCCTGTTCCTTACTTAATTTCATATTTTCTTCGGGGTGGATATTCTTGAATCTTTTCCGCAGTTCCGGCAGAGTTTCTCTGATGGGATTGCCAACTTCCCGCAGATCTTTATCCAGAGTAAAGGTGGTTTTCAATATTGAGCAAATGATATTTGCTGTTTCGGAGGCACGTTCCTGGGGAGAGGCTATGACGGTATAAGTTCTTCCCTCTTTTTTCAGATATTCCCCTGTGATCTGTGCCTGTCTGATGCCCAGCGGGGTAAGTCCGAGCCTGATCCAGCCTGCTTTCATTTCCGGGGTGAATTCTGTTCCTTTCACTCCCGGCTGACCGTGCCGCACCATACGGATGATAACGAAATCATCCGCTGCGGAAAGAATGACTGTTGCGGAAAAAAGTGCCGCAAGAATAAGTAAAAGTTTTTTCATAATTTTCTCCCGTTCTGTTTCATTGTTTTTCTGTTTTTTTCATACTGTACTCCTATGAGAGACTGTTTGTCAAGTTTTATTTGTAAAAAAATCGTAAAAAAAATGAGAGACCTCTTGTGTCTCTCATAATATCTTTTTTTATCCTCACTCCGTACCACTCCGTACCACTCCGTACCACTCCGTAACCAAAAAAACGGGTCTGCCGCAATTTTCACAGCAGACCCGTTTTAATTTTTACTAAAAGACTTTATCAGTCAATGGTGACTTCTTTGCCTTCTGCGGCGGAACGGTAGATACCATCCAGCATCTTCTGCACCGCAAGTCCGGCTTCACCGGAAGCTCCCAGGGGAGTACCCTTTGTGCAGGCATCCACCCAGTTCTGCAATTTCACACGGAAAAGTCCTCCCCACGCATCAGTGGAACCGATATAGGTGGGTTTCATATTGACCATAAGACCGTTTTCATCGGTATAGATGGCAGTATCTTCCCAGGAACATCCGGCTTTTTCGCCCATGGCGGTAAAGTTGAATACATCATTCTTTTCGATGTGGGCGATAAAGGAGGATTCGATCTGGAGAATGGCTCCGTTTTCAAAACGGATCTGACCGATGGCGAGGTCTTCCACAGTATAGGTCTTGTAATCCCAGTTGGGCCATGCGTTACGGACGGTACTGGGTTTATCCCCCATGTATGTCCAGATGTTTCCGCTGGCGGCAACAGGCTTGGGAGATCCCATAAAGGCGTGGGCACATTCAAGGATATGCACACCGATGTCGATCATGGGACCGCCGCCCTGAAGTTCTTTCTGCCCGAATACGCCCCAGTTGGGTACGCCGCGGCGGCGGAGAGCCTGACATTTGACAAACATGATATTGCCGAATCTGCCTTCATCTCTTGCACGGATGAGAGCAGTGGTCTTATCATTGTAACGCTGCTGGAAACCGACAGAAAGTTTTACTTTGTTCTTTTTGGCGGCGGCAATCATTTTTTTGCATTCAGCGGGATTCATCGCCATAGGTTTTTCCACCATTGCGTGACAACCTGCATTACAGGCATCCACCACAGGAGCGCAATGCACGCCGTTGGGGGTACATACATCCACTCCGTCGGGTTTGATCTTTTTCAGCATCTCTTTCCAGTCTTTGAAAAGAGCCTTTTTGGGCAGCCCCCATGTTTCTTCCATGACTTTCAGCCGTTCAGGATTGATATCCACACCGGCAACAATTTCCACTTCAGGCATTTCCTGATACGCTTTCAGGTGAGCCTGGGCGATACCGCCGCAGCCGATGATCGCAACTCTGAATTTTTTTCCCTTGAATTTCTTTTTGGGATCATCCATTTTTACAGAAACGCTTTCTGCCATTTTCTTTACTCCCGGTTTTTGTTATATTTTTGGAGATGGTTTGAAATTATCTCTTGAATAAAAACTGTTCTGAAATAAACATAAAAAAAATCCGACCGGAAACTGCCCGGCCGGATCAGACATGCGGGGATCTTATTTTGCAGCTTTTTTACCGTCCTTCTTTTCAGGGACCTTTGTTTCTGCTTTTACTGCAGCTTTTTCCGCTTTCTTTTCCACTTTTCCCAGCTCCTTTTTCACGGGAGCCTTTTCTTCTTTCACCGCAACAGCTTCAGTTTTGGCAAGAAGAGAATGATCAAGTCCGGCAGCTTTGGCTCTGTGTCCGGCGATCACCGCCAACCCCAGAGTCAGAACAAAAAAGATGCAAAGCAAAACGATCGTAACTTTGGAAAGGTGCGCCATAGTGTGCGCTCCGAAAGCACTTTCCCCGATCCCGGCAAA
>JAFVRL010000009.1 GCA_017504325.1 Lentisphaeria bacterium
CTTGCAGGCGCATCAGGCGCTGCTTCTCTGGGCGCTATGGGCTTCAACGTGCTTAACTTCTGTATTCAGGACTCTTGCTGCTCAGCTGGGAACAAAAGTGGAAGCTGTGCTTCTGGGAAATAATGTCGGTCATTGTGTGGATACTCTTTTCAGCTATGGCTGTTCCAATGTGTATCTTGCGGAAGATGAGCGTCTGGAACCCTTTACAGTGCTTCCCTACGCTAAAGTCATCATGGATCTGATCCTTGAGCATAAGCCCAATATTCTTCTTTTCGGTGCTACCATGAAGGGTCGTGAACTTGCCCCCCGTGTAGCTTCTGAAAAGAAAGCCGGTCTTACTGCTGACTGTACCGATCTGCAGATCGACGATTTTGAAGATAAAGTCAATAAAAAATTCTATAAAGACAAACTGATGCAGATCCGCCCTGCTTTCGGCGGAAACATCATCGCCACCATCGTGAACTCCTGGGACGATCCCCAGATGGTCACTGTCCGTGAAGGCGTGATGAAAATGGGTACACCTGATCCTTCCCGCAAAGGTACCGTCACCAAAGTCGATGTTGCCCTTACGGAAAAAGAGACGGTTGTCAAGGTTCTGGAAAGAGTCCGTCAGGACAGCACCGTGAACCTGAAAGGAGCCCAGATCATTGTTGCCGGCGGTTATGGTGTCGGCAGCAAGGAAAACTTCAAGCTCATCCGTGACCTTGCCGATGCCCTCGGCGGGGAGGTTGCTGCTTCCCGTGCAGCTGTGGATGCCGGCTGGATCTCCCACGATTATCAGGTGGGGCAGACCGGGGTGACCGTCCGTCCCAAACTGTATATCGCCTGCGGTATTTCCGGTTCTGTACAGCACTGTGCCGGAATGAGCGAAAGTAAAAAGATCATCGCTATCAATACTGATCCCGGCGCGCCCATCTTCTCCGTGGCACATTACGGGATCATCGGTGACCTCAACAGTGTCATTCCCATGATGATCAAAGCATTCAAAGCCAAAGCGTAAGAGGAGTAAAAATGTCCAACTTTTATACAGATAATGCGGATCTTGTCTTCACTTTGAAGAATCTTGATTTTGAAGAAGTTGTCACTTTGCGTGAAAACGGCTTCAAGGAAGCGGATAAATGGGATTATGCCCCCACAGATTATGCAGATGCCATGGATAACTATGACCGTGTGCTTGCTGTTGTGGGTGAGATCGCCGGGGAAAGAATCGCTCCCCGTTCCCGTCAGGTGGATGAGGAAGGTCCCCGGTTTGAGAACAATACCGTTACCTATCATCCTCTTACTGTGCAGAACCTGAAAGACCTTGCGGATGCAGGGGTCATGGGGGTCATGCTTGCAAGAGAATATGGGGGACTCAACTTCCCCAATACCGTCTATACCATGATGACAGAAATGGTTTCCCGTGCGGATGCCAGTTTGCAGAACCTTTTCGGCCTTCAGGATATTGCCGAGACCATTTCTGAGTTCGGCGATGAAGATCAGAAGAGACGGTATCTTCCCCGCTTTGCAACAGGGGAAGCTGACGGTGCCATGGACCTTACCGAACCGGATTCCGGTTCCGATCTGCAGAGTGTGCGTCTGAAAGCCACCCAGGATCCTGAAACCGGCAAATGGTACCTCAACGGTATGAAACGCTTTATCACCAACGGTTGCGCCAAAGTGCATCTTGTTCTTGCCCGTTCTGAAGCCGGTACTTCCGACGGACGCGGTCTTTCCATGTTCATCTGCGAAAAGACTCCGGAACTTGTTGTCCGCCGTGTGGAACACAAGCTGGGTATCCACGGAGTCGCTACTGTGGAATTGCAGTATAACAACGTTCCTGCTGAACTCTGCGGTCAGAGAAGAAGAGGACTTACCAGATACGTTATGAGCCTGATGAACGGTGCCCGTGTTGCCATCAGTGCCCAGGCTGTGGGTATTGCAGAAGCCTCTTACAGAGAAGCCAAAAAATATGCTTCTGAACGGGAACAGTTCAAACAGAGCATTGATAAATTCCCTGCGATTTATGATATGCTTGCCCGCATGAAGGCAAAACTTACTGCTGCCCGCACTCTTCTCTACGAAACAACCAAGAGTGTGGATCTGCGTTTCCTTTACAATCATCTTGCAGAATCTGCTCCCACTGCCGAAGTGCAGGAAAAGGCAAAATACTATACCCGTCTTGCTGCTATCCTCACTCCCATGAGCAAGGCTTACTCCACCGAGTCTGCCAACAAGATCTGCTATGACTGCATCCAGATCCACGGCGGAACCGGTTACATGCATGACTTTGATGCGGAACGTTACTACCGCGATGTGCGTATCACCAATATCTATGAAGGTACCACCCAGCTGCAGCATGTTGCCGCTATCGGCGGTGTGATGCAGCGCACACTGGATAAAGAGATCACCACTCTTATGGAAAAGATCAAAGCTGCCGGCGGGGAAGCTGCAGCACTGGCGGAAAAAGTTGCCGCAATGTACGAAAAACATCTTGCTGCCGTGAAATTCGTTGCAGATAAAAAAGATGCTGCCTACCATGATCTGCGTGCAAAGAATCTGGTGGAAAACGAAACCTTTATCTTTGTGGGTCTTCTGATGCTGCGTGATGCTCTGAAAGATAACCGCCGTATGGTTCTTGCAGAACGTTTCATTATGGACAGTATCCACGAATTTGATTGCAATTACGGTGCCATTGTAAGCGGAGACACCTCCACGATCGAACGCCATCGTGATGTGATCGATTATTGAGAAGAATGATTGAAAATCTGCCGGAAGATTCTCTTTCCGGCAGTAAAATGACTAAACAGGAGTCAACGATAAATGAATAATGATTATCTGTACCGGGCAAAAGAGAAGGTGGCTGATGCCAAAACTCTGATTGTCCTTGCATCCAAACGCGCGGCAATGCTTGCCGGCGGAGCAAGACCGATGGTAAAATGCAAAGATGACAACTTTGTGGATATTGCTCTTCTGGAGATCGCAGAAGGACTGCTTGCTCCGGATTATGATGCAAAACCCGATGATTTTATGGCACAGCTTGCTGCTGCCAAAGCAAAAGCCGCCGGTGAAATGCCTGCCAAAAAACCGGAATGATTTTTCCGGAACAGAAAAAGATCCCGCTTGAAAAGGCGGAATCTTTTTTCGTATCATTGATTTTTCAACAATAATTCTGTTCATCCGGAACATTTACATAAAATTGCCGGAAAAGATGAAATTGGAATGTGGTATAAAGTGAAAATAAGTCAGAAAACTATGTTTATATTGATTTTCCTGATCCTTGCAATGTTTCAGGGGTCACTTTCTGCCCAGATCACAGCGAAAAATCAATATTTCACTCCGCCCGGTTCCGCAATGTTTCAGAATGCAGTGAAGATGCCCAAAATGGGGGATCTTTCCAAAGAAGACATTGATGCAAGTGCAGACAGTTACGAATATGTAGGCAGTAATCTCATAGCCAGAGGGCATGTGGTCATCAAAAATAAGATGATGAAGATCACAGGAGACAATGCGGTAATCAACCTGAAGAGCGGGGATGCAGAAGTCACAGGAAATGTGGAACTGCGTGTGGAATCCTCGGTCACCAACACTGTGGACTTTCAGGAATACAGGGAACTGCTGAAGGATCCGGCAGTAAAAGTAAAGATCCTCCATCCGGTCACAATGCCCAGCGGCAGAAAAAAACTGAAGATCGAGATGAGGCAGAATACCACCTACATCCATGCGGAAAGACTTTCCGGCAATATGAACACAGGAAATTTCCTTTTCCGGAAGTTTGTTCTCAAAGGAGATATGCTTCTGTTATCCGGTGAGTTGGCGGAACGATATACGGACGGCACGATCAAAGTCCTGAAAGCCAAAACCTCCACCTGTGAGTATCTGCTGGATTCCAATTCCCATTATGCCATCGGGGCAAAAGAGATGATCCTCACACCCCGGGAAGCCAACAGAAGTTTTTATAACGGCAGCGGGGATTATGGAGATTATTCCGTACTTGCCAAAAATTCCCTTCTTTATGTGTGGAATGTACCGGTTTTCTGGTTTCCTGCCCTATACAAACCCCGGGATTTCAGTTCATTCGGTGCGCGGGTGGAGTTTGGTAGAGATTCGGATTGGGGAACTTATGTGCGTGTCCGCAAAGAATTTGACTTGCTTGACAAACCTGCCAGAGTCAAAGGCGGCATCCTTTTGGATTTTTATGAAGAACACGGTTTCGGTTACGGTGCGGCATTGGACATCACCACTCCGGAATCCAGTACAGAGTTGTTTGCCTATTCCATAAGGGACAGAAATCCCTATATCCTCTGGGAGGATGATGCGGGAGAAAATCCCGGAGTAACGGCGAAAGGCGAACCTCTTTCCGACGAACAGTGGCGCGCCATGAATACCCGTATGGAGATCCCCCATGACCGTTATGAGTTCCGGATCTCCAATATAACATTTTTCAATCCCCGCCTTACTTTCCGGGGGGCAGTGGATGTGATCAGTGACTTTAATTTTCTGGAAGAATATTTTGCAGCCCGTTACAATCAGGATGTTCAGCCTCCGTCCTTTGCAGCACTGGATTATCAGGGGGATTCGTTCTCCGCACTGGTACACAGCACATTCAAGGTCAATTCTTTTGATGTGACAGTGGAGAGACTGCCGGAGTTGCGTCTGGATATGTTCCGTCAGGAACTTTTCAAAGGACTTTACTATCAGAATCAGACCTCCGGCGGCTACTACAAGATGAACTGGCGCAAATACGATCTGCAACGCTGGGAAAATCCCAATCTCACTCCTGCCGCCCTTGCCGGCATGGCAAAGTATCCCGGCAACAGCAAAGAGATCCTGCAGGCATTCAATAAAGGGGAGTTGACCAGGGAACAGGCGATTCAGGCACTCTGGGCAGACGATCCGGATGCATATAACGGTTATCTTGAAAAATTGAAAAATTACGAGGCATTCCGTTTTGATACCCTCCATGCCTTCTATTACCCGATGCGTTTTCTGGATGCGATCAACCTGATTCCCAGAGCAGCAGTACGCCTGACTGCCTATTCCCGTTCTTCAGAAGAAAAGATTTCGGTAAATGACATTTACAGCATGGTCAATGCCAACGATCTGGACAAATGGCCGCCTGCCGATCTTTTCGTAAGAAATTACGATAAAAAGGGCGGTGCGAAATTCCGTCTGGCAATGGAACTGGGAGCTGAACTCAATACAAAATTCTACCGTACCTGGCAGACACCCAAGAGTGCGTTCTTCCAAATCGACGGTTTGCGTCATGTGATGGTTCCTTACATCAATTATACCTTTATACCCAGACCGACTGTGGATTATGCATATCTCTATTATTTTGATGATGTGGATCAGATCGCAAAACAGAATTTCTTCCGTTTCGGACTGATCAACCGTTTGCAGACACGCGGTGATGATTCCCAGGTAAGGGAGTATTTCTCCATGGAAAATTACTGGGATTTCCATTTCAACAAAGATTTCGGATTCAATAATTGCGGAGATTTTACAACGATCCTCTCCTTTACACCCACTGAAGAATTCTCCTTCGCAACAAAACTCATCCTGGATGCAGGGGAGAACAGTGACCATGACAAAGAGGTGGTCCGCGGCGGTAAGAGAGTCGGCAGACCGGGACTTTCCGCTTCTGACATCATCAACCGCTGGGAAACCACACTTTCCTACAAATTCTCCAAAGACTGGCAGATCAAAGCCTCTTACATTTACAGCGATGATTATTATCAGCGTGCCACCTATTCCATGGCAAGCACTCTTGCCAGTGCGGCTGCCATGACCAGTTTTTCCACATTTTTTGAGCGTGAACAGTCTGTCAATATCGCACTGGATTTCCCCACGTATATTGATGAGCGTCTGAAAGGCAGGGCAAGTGTGAATTATGATGTGGATGATGACCTTGTAGATAATGTTGATATCACTCTGACCAGACATTTCCATTGCTGGTATCTTCAGATAAGTGCCGGTATGGAATTTTCCAGAAACGCGGTAAACCGGAAAGCATGGGAAGGTTATCTGGGAATGGCTTTCGGTCTTACGGCAATGCCCGGAGCCGCCATTACAGCGAGACATGAAGGGGAAGCACCCTATTATGATGATAAACCCGAACCGCCGGATATCTGATAGCAGCATCCTTTACCGTCAGACGCCGGAAGAGCTGAAAAAATCCACTTCACATCTGCAAAGGATCTTTTTCCCGGTAAACGGATGATCGAATCCCAATACAGCGCAATGCAAAGCCTGACGGGGAAGGACGAGAAGTTGTTTTTCCTTTTCGGTAAATGAATTGTTTTTGATCCTGTTGAAAAGCGTTTCATCTTTTCCGTAAAGTTTATCTCCCACAAGAGGAAATCCCAGAGAATATAATGTTGCGCGGATCTGATGCTGTCTGCCTGTCACAGGAAGAGCCCGTACAAGGGTCATATCCGGGGGGATGGCTTTTTCCCTGACAAGAATAGTCTCTGCGGCTTCACCCATGGTATTTCCATCGTTTCCGGCGAAAAGAAAGCGTTTCTTTTTTCTTACACAACTTCTTCCGTCGGGAACAAGTCTGCCGACGGCATGGATCCTTCCGTAAAAATCCCCGTGTACCAGTGCCAGATACTCTTTATGCAAAAAAGTTCTGCCATTATCCATCGCAGCAGCGGCATGGCGTGAGCGTGCGGCAATAAGAAGTCCGGAGGTCTCCTTATCCAGTCTCTGAACGAATTTCAATTCGCCATAAACAAGAGATGCCTGATACCATAAAGTATTCCGGTAAAAAGGGCCGGTGGGATGCACACAGAGATTTCCGCTTTTTTCGAGTATCAGGTAATGTTCATCCTCATAATGTACTTTGTATGTGAGATTGGCAGAAGGTTCCGGCAAATCTCCGGGATAATAGGATATTCTGGCATGTTTTTTTAAAACAGCAAGCGGAAGGCAAATCTCTTTACCTTCCACTTTGACTTTTCCGTTTCTGATCTCCTCTTCCCAACCGCTCCGGTCAAACCGTTTATACCGGGAGGAAAGAAAATCCAGAAGAAAACTTCCATCCTCCTTTTCAGGGACAAAACTGTATAATTCCCGGTCACCGGGTCTCTTCATTTGTTTCATCCTTGAAAAAGTATGTTTTACCTGTCTTCGTCTTTATTCAGCCGGTCAATATCCTTCTGAACCATATCTACAACAGCCTCAAATTTCTTCTTGTTGCTGTCATCCACATCCATAAGGGTCTTGTGGGCATCAAGAACGGTTTTTGCAGATTCAAGATCCAGTTTGCCGGAAGAGGCGGATGCAGAAGCATTTCCGTTTTCCGGCATAAGGACTTCGCCCTGTGTATAGTTGAAAAGTTTTTTCAATCCCAGACCGTACAACAAAGATTTATTGAGTTCGTTGGCGTTGACGATGTTCATTTCCGCACCGAGTTTTCTTGAACGCAAACCCAGCATGGCGAGGATCCCCATGAAGGTACTGTCCATCCCCTGACACTCCGAAAGATCCACATCCACTTTGGAAAAATCCTCTGTTTCCAATTTTTTGGCAAGATCCCGGAGAGGTCCGGCACACTCAAAAGTAGCTCTGCCGGAAGCCTTTATAACATATATTCCATTTTCACCGGCAATGGAAAGAACTGCATTTTGCATCATCAAACCTCCTGAACTCTTTTCCATGGATCACTTTTCCAGCACAGCCTTGATACGGCGGATGCCGCGGCTGGAACTTTCTTCCTTCTGGATTCTGAAATGCCCGAGATCACCGGTATTTGCCGCATGAGGCCCGCCGCAGATCTCTTTACTGAATTCCCCCATGGTGTACATGGTGACCCGTTCACCGTATTTGTGACCGAAAAGACCGATGGCACCTTTTTCCCTTGCTTCATCCACAGTAAGCTCTTCACAGATGATGGGAGCTTTGGCGGCAATACATTCATTGACGATCTTTTCCACTTCCGCGATCTGTTCGGGAGTCATTTTGGCATCATGGGAGAAGTCAAAGCGCAGACGTTCTGCAGTGATATTGGAGCCTCTCTGTTCCACGGTTGTTCCCAGGACTTTCCGCAATGCGGCATGGAGAAGATGGGTGGCGGAGTGGAGGGCGGCAGTGGCTTCAGAGTGGTCGGCAAGACCGCCTTTGAATTTCTGTTCCGCGCCTTTACGGGAGAGTTCCTGATGTTTGGCAAAGGCTTCTTCATAACCTTTCATATCCACGGTAAAACCTTTTTCTGCCGCCATTTCGCAGGTAAGCTCAATGGGGAATCCGAAAGTTTCGTATATGTAGAAAGCATTTTTACCGCTGAATACTTTTGTTTTGACAAATTCAGGTACTTTGGAAATGATTTTTTCAAATTCTTTTGTACCTTTTTCCAGAGTCTGGGCAAAAAGCTGTTCTTCGTTGGCAAATTCTTCCAGAATTCTTGCGGCATTTTCACCGAGTTCAGGATAGAATTCTTTGTAGTTTTCAATGACGACCTCTGCGATCTTTGTGCAGAACGCTGTCGTAATACCCAGTTTTCCGCCTTCGCGTACAGTTCTGCGGATAAGACGGCGCAGGATGTAGGGCTGGTCGGTCTTGCCGGGAGTTACACCGTCAGCCATGATGAAGGAGGCGGCACGGATGTGTTCCACAACGATCCTTTCGGAGCGGCTTCTCAGTTCGGGAGAGACCCATTCCACACCGCGGATCTTGTCCAATGCTTCAAAAAGCGGTGCAAAAAGTTCGGTTTCGTAGCAGCTCTTTTTTCCCTGAAGCACAGCAGTGACCCGTTCCACACCCATACCGGTATCCACATTTTTCTGGGCGAGGGGGACAAATGTGCCTTCAGCGGTTTTGTTGTACTGCATAAAGACATCATTCCAGATCTCCACCCAGCGTCTGTCTTTGGGATCAAAGACTTCCGGAACCGGAAGGGGACCTGTCCAGTAGAACATTTCTGTATCAGGTCCGCAGGGACCGGTCTGTCCGGCGGGGCCCCACCAGTTATCTTCCTTGGGCAGTTTGGCAATACGGTTTTCCGGGATCCCCAGAGAACGCCATTTATTGAATGCCTCTTCATCAAAAGGAGCATTTTCATCCCCCTGGAAAACGGTTACGCCCAGCATTTCCACGGGGATATTCAGATTATCTTTCCCGGTCAGGAATTCAAAAGAAAATTCGATGGCTTCGTTCTTGAAATAATCTCCCAGAGACCAGTTGCCCAGCATTTCAAAGAAGGTCAGGTGTACGGGATCGCCCACTTCATCAATATCTCCGGTTCTGATACATTTCTGTACATCGGTAAGTCTTGTTCCCTGGGGGTGTTTGGCTCCCAGAAGATAAGGGACAAGGGGGTGCATCCCGGCAGTGGTGAAAAGTACGGTGGGATCGTTATCGGGAATAAGAGAGGCACTTTTGATCACACTGTGACCTTTTGCCTTGAAAAACTCGATGTATTTTTTTCTTAATTCTCTTGCGGTCATTTTTTCAATCCTTTCTTTTTCAAAACCAAAAATACATTCCTCCTTTTAATATAATACGATTTTTCCCGGAATCAAATCTTGTGACTGAAAAAAAGAGTTGAAAAAAAGCATTTTCTTGATTCTATTGCCGCAGACCTCCCGTAAAACCATTGAAAAACATACACGATTGTGTACTCTGCCGGGAGCCGTTGCCAGCACCCGGTAAGGATATTTTTTATCAGAGGTAATTTCAAAAGTCATTCAAAAAAAATCAAAGATGCAGCTGTAAAGAAAAGTGAAAGGTAATTTGAGGCGGTTATCCTCTGCGTTAACAGCCGAAAATACTCCTTTTCCAAATCAAAGCAGATGTACTTTCAGATTTTTGAGGAGTTTTGAAATTGCCTCATTAAAAAAGTTTCCGGTACCGGCGGTATCGGCAGAAAGATTCTATTTTGATATATCATCCTCTGTTGTATCCCCGGCAAAAAGGGCATTCTGTCTGTATTTTGCCGGAGAAACACCAAACACTTTTTTGAATGAACGGGAATAAAACTGAACGGAATTATAACCGCTTAAACGGGCAATTTCCCCGATAGGCATACTTGTCTGCTTCAACTGCCAGCAGGAATTATACAACCGGTAATAGATCACATATTCCATAGGGCTTTTGCCTGTTTCCCTGCGGAAAATATTGTGTAATGTAATTTCCGAAACATGGAATAACTCTGTCAGATCCTTTATCGTGGAATATTTCTGGGGGAAGACGGAAACATATTCCAAAAGTGCCTTTATGTTGCCTGTTTTTTCCGTTTTCCGGGTGATCCCGGTGGAAACAACAGAGAGAAATTCAAAAAGTTTTACCGACATATCAAGAGCCGTATAAGAAGAAGAATTTTCTGCCATTGAAAAAATCTCTTCCAAAAGTTTATAGGGGCGTTCCAAAGGAGTTATACGGCATATCATTACTTCATCCAGATTGAAAAAATGTTGGATATACACATTCCTTTCAATAGAAATATAGTAGCGGCATGAGTCGGAAAATTCCTCACCATCCATTTCATAACCATACCCTCTGTGATTGCCGTAATAACAAACCGTGTAGGGAGAAACCATTTTCATCCTGCCGTTCTCACATTCGATATTACAGTAATTTTTTGCACAGCAGAAGAGCATTTCATTGGAAATAAAGTCCTTTTTTTTATTCGGATCTTTGCTTATATGGGCATAGTGTTCTTTTGCATATATGGTACTTTTCCCCACATTCCACAAATGAAGAAATGCCCCCCTGGGGGATGAGGCGGAACAGTTGAGAAATACTGTTTCTTCCATATTTTTTTTATGCAACACCTTCTTTTTGAATATAAGTTCATTCATTTTCACCTCCAATTTATAGAATAATATAACAGATTATAAGAATAATACAACAACCTTTCTATTGTTTTTACAGAAAAAACGGTTATAATTATATATAAGTGGACTGAAATGGAGGAAACTTATTATGAAAAAGAATTTTACGCCCATCGGACAGCCGGTCATTCCCCCCATTGCGACCGGGATACTTCTTCCCGCACTGGGCAAAACAGATGATGTTGCAAAACAATCATCCTGTGCCTCCAATATCAAACCGCTGAATTCTTCTCTTTACCGGAATACAGAAATGAACAGCAAGTCCGGCTCAAAGTGTCGTATAATATACATTATGTTACCTCCTTTGTGGCTTATTTTTTGTTATTTTATACTTTCCATACTGTTCAAAATTACTGTTTCTTGCACGATTTTCCCTTTTTTACATTACATAATGTATATTATGCGCCGTAACAGTTTTACACTTATCGAACTTTTGGTTGTAATAGCGATCATCGCCATTCTTGCCGGGATGCTCCTTCCCGCTCTTGCCAAAGCAAGAAAAACAGCCCAGGGGATCACCTGTGTAAACAATCTGAAACAAACCTATTATTTCCATCTTATTTATGCAGATATGTCCAAAGACTGGGCGTATACCGGGTATCATAATCCCCACAGAAAATATAATACCTATATCAATGCTTACAGTAAAGCAAGTCTGGGGATCGCCCCCTGGAACAGTGTACTGGGAAATGATACAAAAGTACTTTCCTGCCCGTTGGCAAGAGCCGTTTTTCCCTCCCCAGCCAATGTGAACAGCAACTATTTCCCCTGTGGGCAGCTGGCACTGGGCAGAAACGATACAGCCAATAACCCCCGCAACTGGATCGGCTCCAGTCCCCAGGGATATTCCGGATATGTTAACGGGTATGACCCCAAAGGCTCCTATTTCAAGGTCTCTTCCGCTAAAAGACCTTCTATTCTCCATTACAGCAACTGTACCAAAGACAGTAATAACAGCAGTTATATGTGGGGTTTTCACGGAAACAAAGGCAGAGCCGTCAATATGCTCTGGGTTTCCGGTCATGTAAGTCAGTTTGACTTCAAAAATAAATACCACAGCACCTACGGCTGGGAGAAAGGCATCATGTATTCAAACTTTTACAGCAGTGAAGCCTATCCTTGCCGTGGGGACAGTACAAGAAAATAAAACATAAAATATATTCAGGAGGAAAAAAATGAAAAAAACAATTGTATTGTATGCGGTTTTTGCCGCTCTCGCAGTGGGCTTATTCCCCTGCACCGGAGCAGATTTTGCTCTGATGAAAGATGGGAAAAGTGCCTGTGTTATCGTTAAACCTGCAAAGGATGACAGGGTAACAGATTTTGCGGCAACGGAACTTGCTGAATTTCTCGGCAAAATCTCCAATGGAGAAAAACCTGCCATCATCAAAGGAAAAAACACAACCAAACTTTATCCCGTTATATTCAATGTGGATGCCAAAGCGAAAACCTCCGGTGAGGGGTACATTATTTCTGCCAATAAAAACGGGGTGACGATCACTTCCAAACACCCCAGAGGGATCATGTATGGCGTATATGCCCTTTTGAAAGATTCCACCGGGATCCGCTGGGTATATCCCGGTGCTGACGGGGAATATTTTAAAGTACAGAAGACCATCAAGGTCAAAGAAGGAGTGAAGAAAGCCGAACCCTCTTTCCCCTACCGGGGTATCTCTTTCCATGCCATGGGCGTAACAAGTCCTGTAAAAGATACCCGTGACTGGATGGTGCGCAACGGCCTTCAGCTCCACGCCTATGACTTCCAGCTTTCCGGAAAATATAAAGATCTGACAAAGATCCTTGCGGACAGGGGTGCCTATCTGGAAATCAATCCCGGATTTTCCAATATTTTTGCCGGTACCAGTTACGCCAAGGCGGAAAAAGTCATGGCGGAATGGTTCAAAAAAGAGAGCGATAAAGAACTCTTCCCCCTTATCAACGGTAAACGCACCTTCCTGAAAGGTCAGGCATATCAGCCCTGTACCAGTCATCCGGAAACCCTCCGCCGTTCCACCGAAGGTTTGATCAATTTCTGCGTCAAACCCACGATAGGCAGAGACGGCGTCGTTCAGATCTACAACAACGACGGTACCGGCTGGTGCCAGTGCGACAACTGTAAAAAGCTGGACAGTGCATACGATAAAAAAATGGGTTATGTTTCCGACCGTTTCTGGCATTATGTCCAGACTATCGGCAAAAAAGCATTGGAAAAATATCCGGATGCAAAGATCAACGGTGTGGGCTATCAGAACTTTGAAGCACCCCCCTCTTTCCAGATCGACAAGAGATTCGGAGCTACTTTAAGTTTCAACCGTGTCTGTTACCGTCACAAAATCGACGATCCCGACTGTCTCCTCAATCCCAAATTCCTGAACTTTTATAAAGGCTGGAAGAAACAGGGTATCTACATTATCGGCAGAGAAGAAATTTCCGGAGCCGGAACCAATTTGCAGCCCGTAAGTCCCAATTATGTCTATCTCCTCAAATTCTATAAGAAAATGGGCTTTGCCGGAAACTTTATTGCCATCGCCCCGCCGGACGGCAGATATTCCAAACGCAATGCTTCTTCCGGTACCCATCAGTGGAGAGGAATGTGGCAGACCATGTATTTTCACGCCATCTACACATGGAACATCCATGCAGACTACAATAAAGAATGGGAAGAAATGAACTCTCTTTACTACGGCAAAGGCTGGGAAGGCGGTATGAAAGAATTTCATAAATTGCTGTGGGAAGCAGCCTCCAGTACTCCCGGATGTTTCGGTCACGGATTCAGTGCCCCGCTTGGCAGATGCCTGGATAAACCCCTTGTGCAGCAGAAATTGAATCAGTACCTTGCCTCCGCATTGAAAGAAGCGGCAAAAGATCCCGATCCCAGAGCATTGAAACACGTTCAGTATGATGCAAAGCGTTTCAAAGATACCTGGGAATTTCAGAGAAAGCACTATGTGGAAAACTACCGGGAACTGCGTGCCTATGAAAAGACTGCTCCCATCATTATCGACGGGAAACTGGATGAAAAGGACTGGAAAAACGCCGACATCATCACCAATTTCAGAGCCACAAAAAATGTGGGAATTCTGGCGGAACAGCAGACTTTTGTAAGAGTGGTATATGAACCCGAATACTTCTATTTTGCCGCAGAAATGGTGGAACCTGCCATAAAGAAAGTCTATAATACCATCACCAAACGGGATGGTCCGGTATGGGAGGATAATACTCTGGAACTCTTCCTCACCCACCCCGATCTCGGCGGAACATTCTTCCACTTTATCTTCAATACCGATGGCGTTTTCTATGACAGAAAAGTCTATCCCGGAGAAAAAGGGGACGCCTCTTTCAACTCCTCCTTACAGGTAAAGACCCGCCGTCTTGCCGACCGCTGGGTATTGGAAGCAAAGATCCCCACCGCAGAACTGGGGGAAAAATGCTTTACAGGTCAGAGCTGGAAGATGAATGTTATGCGGGCAAGGAAACTAATTGATACCAATGGGGAAGGCTCCACCCTTACCGGCGGTAAACCCTTTGATACCGCAACCTTCCTTTCCATTGCCTTCTCCGGCAAACGCTTTGTCACCGTTTCCAAAGTGGAAGGCGATTCCCGGAACTGGAAAAACGGTTCTTTCAATGAACCTGCCAAAAAGATTGCCAATTATATGAAAGGTTTGAACATTGAAAATAATGTTCTTCCCTCCTCCTGGGGCTTCAAGCATCTGGGCAAAAAAGAAAATGCCCTTATCGCATGGAGAAAATTCCCTGACAGCAACAATTATTATGTCCACCTGAAAAACAGTGCCATGATGAATGATCTTGTTGCAAAGGCGGAAAATTACCGGGTGAATCTCAAATACCGGGGCAAAGGTACTCTTGTATTCTATGTACTGCGTTATCCGGCAAAGAAAGGGATCAAGCTGAAAAATCCCGGAAGTAAGATCGTACACAAAATCCAGGCAGATACCAAAGACTGGACTTATGCAAAATTTGACTTTGCCCAGCCGGGAGAAGCTGAAAAGGAAAGACAGGTTTTCGGGATCTGGGTATTCGGAGAATTTGACTTTGATGAAGTTTTTCTTGCTCCTGTAAACAAGTAAAAACTTGTTTCAGAAAAAGTTTCAAAATAAAACGGACTTTCAGCAATGGAAGTCCGTTTTTTTATATTCTTCTCCATTCTTCTCCGTACCCATCCGTACCCATCCGTACCCATCCGTACTTCTCCGTACTCCTCCGTACCCATCCGTACTTCTCCGTACTTCTCCGTACTCCTCCGTACCCATCCGTACCCATCCGTACCCATCCGGAATACAGGTACAAAAAAAAGGCTGTCGCCTTGTCGTCTGACAGGAAACAGCCTTGAAAAAATCTCTGTAAGGAGATCAGCGTTTGGAGAACTGATAACGCTTTCTGGCACCGGGCTGACCGGGCTTTTTACGTTCTTTCTCACGGGGATCGCGGGTCAACATACCGTTGGCTTTGAGGATCCCTTTGCACTCATCTTCATACATTTTCACCAGTGCGCGGGCGATGCCGTGACGGACGGCACCAGCCTGACCTTTTTTACCGCCGCCTTTTACGGAAGCAGTGATGTCAAGGGCTTTTTCTTTGCCGGTGAGCTGAAGGGGCTGAAGGATGAAACCGCGGACGGCTTCAGTATCAAAATATTTTTCAAAAGTTTCACCATTCACTGTGATCTTGCCGGAACCCGGCACGATGGTGACTCTTGCACTTGCCTGTTTTCTGCGGCCGGTCGCTGCCAGCGCATCATTCGCTATAGCCATTTGTATTCTCCGGATTAAAGTTTGACAGTTTCAGGTTTCTGTGCAGCGTGGGGATGATCCGCACCGGCATAGACTTTGAGTTTTGCATACTGGGCGCGTCCAAGACGGCCTTTGGGGAGCATGCCCCATACGGCTTCGCGGATCATGCGTTCGGGATTCTTTTCCCGTACGATGTTGGCAGTCACGATTTTGTGACCGCTGCGGTGACCGGTATAGGATTCATAGGTCTTTTTCACATTTTTGGAGCCGGTAAGGGCAACTTTAGCCGCATTGATGACGATGACAAAATCACCGGTATCAACATGCGGGGTATAGGTGGGACGGTCTTTACCGCGAAGAGAGTTCGCGATCTTGACTGCAAGGCGTCCGAGGGGAACACCGGCAGCATCGAAAAGAACGTGCTTGCGTTCGATTTCGTTGGCTTTTGCCAAATACGTCTTCATTGTAGTTTCTCCGCTTTTTTAAGCTTCCTGATCATACACGATCAAATTGATTACTTGCTTCCAATATTTCCGGGGGCAGACTGCCAGGTCATACCCTTTAGGTCTTCTTGCAGCGATCGGGTTTGCTGCCAATGAGACTGGATCCAATTAATATACAGCACTTTCCGTTTCTTTCAAGTCCGCTTTTATTTTTTTTGTATTTTTTCTGCGCAGTTGTCCTGTAACTCCTTTGAAAAACATAAATCATCATACATTCCGGAAGCTGTTACCGCCCCCCGGGATCGCAAAATCCCCCTCCGGCACAGGAAAATACTTTTTGAAATGACTGCAATCGTCCGTCTGTACTCTTTCCGGCAGCCATCCCCGTTTCATATTATGAAATCCTTGCAGATAAAAAATATTTTTCCCGCTTGCTTTTTTCTTTTCCAGTTGTATCTTTACCGGTATAAACAGGAAAACAATCCGGAATAAAAATCAGGAGAAAATATGATCACCTTTGAAAATGATGTCATCAAAGTGGAATTTGCTTCAGAATGCGGAGGACTGCCCTCCCGTATTGCAGTAAAATATCCGGAAGATACTCTTACCGTCTTTCATAAAACGACTTCATCCCTTGTCATCAAACTTGCCGACGGAAGGCTCGTTACACCATTTCTTCCGGAAAATTATCCGGTTCTGATCCAGGAAAAGGAAGAACTGAAAAGGTATCACTTTGACCGTCTGGGATTCCGGGATCAATATGGAAACACTGTGGAAGGATATTTTCTTTCTCTGCGGTATGAGTTTTATGATGACGGTACAACTTTCGTTCAATCTTTTTTCATTTCAGAAAACTATGAATCCCCCACAGGGATCAACTCTTTCAAATATGAATTTCCTCTTGATTTCAGTGATTTTTCCCATGTGGAGATCCCTTACGGCGTGGATGCCAGTCTTGCCAGCAGAAGCGGAGAGGAAAATATCCCCTTCCACTCCTACACAGAAAAAGGAATCAAACAGAACTTCAATTTCAACTGTAAAAGGAAAAACGGCCCTGGCGGCTATTTTGAGATCTTTATGGAGGATGCAAGAAGCCTTGACCATACAGAAGAAAATAAAGCTGCAGAAATAAAATGGAACGGGAATTCCCCCTGTATCAGCTGGGAATTTCAAAGTAAGGAAGCCGCCCCCGACCGCTGTTTTGTCTGGTCAAGTCTCAATTCCTGGGGATGGCTTTTTACGGCTCCCCCGAAAAAAAGAAGAAATCCCCCGCTGCGGATGATCCATGTCATCGACTATTTCCTCCACCGTATCCCGGCACCCCGTCTGGTGAAACTTATTGCAGATCAGGGGACGGATGTGATCATTCTGCATGAAGAGTGGAGAAGTGATGTGGAAGGAATGGCGTTCCCCCATGACCGGGAAAAATTACAGGCATTTATTGATGAAGCCCATAAACATGATATAAGGGTATGTCTTTACATAAGGGGCAATACGGAACTTACAACGGATGAAGATTACTGTGACTGGTTCCCCCTGTATCTGCGGAAAGATTATGACGGATTGTATGCGGATTTCGGCGGAGCATTGAATATTCCCCACCGGCAGCATATCAAACAGCACTATCTCAAATACCGCCGCATCCGGGAAAATATCGGCAGACACGCTCTTTTCTTTGCCCATTGCGGCAGACTTTCCTGCGGTATCGGACTTACCGGCAATCTGATTGACGGTTACACTTCCGGCGAAGGGGAAAGCGGTTCATTGGGAAAAGACCGTTTTCTGCATGAATGTTTGAGCGGTTCCTTCCTGACCACCGGTTCTTTCTGGACAGCAGCCTTCCCCCGTTACGGTCACAAGGCAATGCTCCCCTTTATGGCATCCACAGGACAACCCCCTCATATCCCTCTGGGACATCAGTACCACACCTCCTCCCTTGCCCACCCCATGTGTCCGGGCTTGAATACTTTGGCATTGCGTCCCCTGTGGAAATTGTGGGCATTGTTCCGGGATACAAGAGATGTGGAAATATACAATGATTTCAACTGTGTAAATGTTTTTACCAAAGATGATCCGGAAAAGACCGGGACATATCTAATGATCGCCAAAAAGAGAGCTGTTGCCCTGCTTATCCTCTCCAATTTTGATTCTGAAACAAGGCAAATAAAAGTAAAGATCAACTGGGAAAAAACAGGATTCTCTCCGGATAATAAGGAAACATATCTTTTTACACCCGATGAAACCAGCCCGGGAAAAGCCCTTCTTCAGATACAGGATCTGAAGGAATATTCTGTCACCCTTTCCTCCTGCTCCTGTGCAGGATTTCTCATTGGGGCTGCCTGTACAACATCTGGAATGATAACGGATTTTGAGAAACCCTATCCGGCTCTCTCCCCGGAAGCGGAAGAACATCTTGCTGATGTAAAAAAACAGCAGGAACTGCGGAAGGGGGATTCGGAAACAGGACATTATCCCTTTATCCGCGTTTATGTTCCCACCACCCACATCCCCTTTGTCTGCGGAAGAGCCTTTTATACCATTTACCATGAGATCGGACTTCTGGATGAAGATTTCCATTTCACAAGGAGAGGGTATCTTACTCTTGACGGATTTTCTGAAACAGCTCCTTCCAACGATAAACTTCTCTGGTCACTGGCAAGTTCCCCCTGGCTTGATTTGAGAAAGATCTTTCCTGAAGGCGGGCATCTGAAACTGGGCATCCGTTCCTGGAGTCCTCTGATGAAGGATACATTCCATTCTCTTATCGAAGTAACCAGATCCCCTGTTCCGGAGGAAACGGATCAGGCAGTCAAACTCATATTCTATAACGAGATCGAGCCGCAGAGAGGACTTTTCCATTTTGAATGTCAGCTTTAAGACATTCCGGAATCAGGACCACCGGCTTAGCCGGTGGTTTGCACCAGCCCTATAAGGGCATGTTACCGGCATGCCCCAAAAAGGGGCTCTGAATGGTCCGCCAGTCGCACCATTTTCTCGGCTACTGCTCAAGCAGTTCTTGGGCACTTATTTTTTAGGGGTCTTTTCTCCAGTAAATGGATCAAATAATTCCCCCTGCACTATTTTATCTTGCGCCATATCCTCGACCAATTGATTCCTGATATAGTCGGCTATTACTTTTCTATTTCTACCTACGGTATCTACATAATACCCTCGACACCAAAAATGACGATTTCCATATTTATACTTCAAATTTGCGTGTCTATCAAAGATTATCAGGGAACTTTTTCCTTTCAAATATCCCATAAATTGAGATACACTTACATTTGGTGGAATACTTACCAGCATATGAATATGATCCGGACATAGTTCCGCTTCTTCTATGATCACATTTTTACGTTCACATAGTGTTCGCAAGATTTTTCCTACATCGACTTTTAAGCGTCCATAAATATTTTGACGGCGAAATTTTGGAGCAAACACTATATGGTATTTGCAATTCCATCTCGTGTGTGATAAAGTATCTGTGTCTTTTGACATGTTTACACCTCTTGGTTTGATTGAATGCGGTTGGCGAACCA
>JAFVRL010000123.1 GCA_017504325.1 Lentisphaeria bacterium
AAAGAGACATCTTTTTCATGATTCACATTTTCCGTCAATTCTTTTCCGTCACTGCGGCGGAATCTCCGTCATTATTGTTATTTATTTGTTTTGAGGTATTTACATCTTTGTTCTTTTCCGTCATCCCCATTTTCTTTCCCCGGTGTCTTCTGGCGTGGGAATGAAATTTTGATTTCTTTGCCTGGGGGATCGCTCCGGGATCGGGAAGAAGGGTGAGCCACTCTTCCCCCATTTTCCAGTTGACTTCATTCTGGATAAGGGCAAGTTCTCTTGCGTGAGAGTAAGATTTGTTCCGGGGCAGGGCGGCAATATCCTCTTCTTTCATGTTCTGTATCCCTTTGAGTCTCTGCTGCATCATCAGGATCTTTACCGCTGCCATTACGGAACGCCGGGTGGGAGTCTGGGGCTTGAGAACAGCATGGAGAAGACTGTCAAAATCATCAAAATCCGGGCGGTTTTCCCACAATGAACCGGGGCAAGGTTCTTTCCCGCAGTTGGACATATAGACCTTCTCCGCAAAGGGGAGAGTGAAAACACTCATCCCTACGGAAATACTGTCCCTGTAAAGTCCTGCCTGCACCCGTCTGTTGCGTTCCTCCAGAAGGGCGAGAAAATAACGGCATTGATCTGTTTCATAATTCTTGTCGATATAGGGAAGAAAATACTTCAGGAATCCGTACTGACGGAATACTTTGAGAATATTATGGGAGTAGGGGTTTTTCAGGATCTTTTCCAGTTCCAGTGTCAGCCGGGAAGGGGAGACAAGTGTAATAAGATGCAGGGATCTGCCGATGGCATCCTCTGTCTCTTTTTCAATGGAGAACCCATATTGTCCGGCAAGTTTCAATGCCCGCAGTATCCTTACGGGATCTTCTTCAAAGCGGATCATGGGATCCCCGATACATCTTACGATCTTTGCTTCAAGATCCGCTTTTCCCATCTTTGTATGGTCGGCATATTCATTTTCCACAGGATCATACAGCAATGCATTTACGGTAAAATCCCTGCGGAAAGCATCTTCTTCCGCCGTACCGAACTCATTATCCTGAAAGATCATGTGTTCCGGGGCAGGGCGGTCGCTTTTGCGGAAGGATTGCTGGTCCTGTGTGGGACGGCGGCGGAAAGTGCTTATTTCTATGATCTCCTCTTTGTGGAAAAGATGCACAAGCTGGAATCTTCTGCCGATGAGCAATGTGCGGCGGTCACGGAAGACTTTTCTGACCTCTGCCGGTGTGGCGGAGGTGGCAATATCGTAATCTTTGGGTTTTCTTTCCAGCAGCAGATCCCGGACGGCTCCGCCTACGATATAGGCTTCATATCCGGCATCCTGCAAACGGGCGATAATACCCGTGATATGGGGAGCGATCTCTTTCTGAATGTTCATGGGTGTTTCTGTTTTCCGGCTAAAAGTTCTTTATTTCTGGGGGACAAGGATCGCTCCGGGCGTATTTTTCTGTATAACAGTATTCACCCGGTCAAGATCCGGATTGCGTTCGGGGTAATCTGCGTTGAAATGCAGCCCACGGCTCTCTTTTCTGCTGGCGGCGGAATCAATGATAAGTTCCGCTACTGTGGCGATATTCCGCAGTTCCACAAGGTCGCTTGTAATATGGAAATCCCAGTAGTATTTTTCGATCTCAGCCTGAATGTTGCGGATGCGGCGTTTGGCGCGTTCCAGGCGTTTGTCCGTGCGGACGATACCTACATAATCCCACATGAAACGGCGGATCTCATCCCAGTTATGGGAGATGACGATAAGTTCATCCGAATTTGTGGCGTTGCCGGTAGTCCATTCGGGAATGGCTTTCAACGGACGCTTTTCTTTGAGTTCCGGCAGACATTTTTCAATGTGACCTGCGGCAAGTTTAGGCATAACGATCCCTTCCAGAAGACTGTTGCTGGCAAGGCGGTTTGCTCCGTGAAGTCCGGTACAGGCGTTTTCCCCTACTGCATAAAAACCTCTGATCTCGGTTGTTCCGTCCACTCCGCAGAGGACTCCTCCGCAGGAAAAATGGGCTCCGGGAACCACCGGGATGGGTTGTTTTGCCATATTGATCCCCAATACTTCACACTGTTTGAAAATATGGGGGAAGCGTTTGCGTAAAAATTCTTCACTTTTGTGTGTCATATCCAGATAGGCGCATACCTGACCGGTGCGTTTGAGTTCTGTATCAATGGCTCTTGCCACCACATCTCTGGGGGCAAGGCTCTTCAGGGGATGATAATTTTCCATAAAGGTGGAATATTCTCCCTTTTTATACTGCATCTTCAATGTACCGCCTTCCCCGCGCAGGGCTTCACTGATCAGAAAGTTTTTTACTTGCGGATGGTACAGAAGAGTGGGGTGGAACTGATAAAATTCCATGTTGGCGATCTTGGCATTTGCCCGGTATGCCATGGCGACGCCGCCGCCGCAGGCAATATCCGCATTACAGGTACAAAGATAGACTTTGCCGCAGCCGCCGGTGGCTATGGAAGTAGTGTAGGCGGAAAATGTAATGACTTTTCCGGTGGCGGAATCCAGTACATACGCCCCCAGACACATATCCTCCCCTTCCCAGCCCAGCCGGGAGGTAGTGATGAGATCCACGGCGATGTGATGTTCAAAGATCTGTATTTTCGGATTTTTCCGGCAGGCTTCCACAAGGGCGCGTTCGATTTCGGCTCCTGTGATGTCTCCCGCATGGATGACACGGCGTTTCAGGTGTCCCCCTTCCCTGCCCAGATCCAGTTCATCTTTATGCCGGGGAAGTTTGTCACCCAAATCCCCTCTTGTGGTGAATTTTGTACCGATGTCCATCAGCCATTTGATCCTTTCCGGACCGGCTTCCACGATAGCCTTTACCGCTTCCGGGTCACAGAGATGACCTCCTGCATTGATGGTATCGGTAATATGTTCCTCAAAAGTATCTGCGTGATCCATCACGCAGGCGATGCCGCCCTGGGCAAGTTTGGAATTGCAATCGTCCACCGCCCCTTTGGTGACTACAGCGATCTTTCCGGAAGACTTTTCCGCCAGAGCCAATGCACTTGATAACCCTGCCAGCCCGCTGCCTATGACCAAATGGTCGAAAAAGTTTTCATTCATCTGCATTTTTTTGCACCTTTTTTAAAACCGGGAGTTTTATTTTTTCTTTTATGGATTAAATTACACTCATTTGGAAGATTTTTCTATTGTGAAAACAAAAATATTCAGGAAATATCCCTTTTACGGTGCTTTTTTGCCGCATTTACGGAGGGAGAGGAACCTTTTTTGAAAGGAAAATAAAATGACAGGCAGCAGTATGAATGACAAAATGGAGAGGGAGGCAAGGCTTCTTGCTTTTCTTTCCGGAAAAAAACGGACTTTTGCGGAACTGGTCTTCTGCGCCCTTTCCGGCTGGGCGTTCTGTGTGATCTTTGAAGAACTCTCCTGGCATATTTTTGCCTGGACAGGTTTGCTGCCTCTTTTGCTTATGATCTATTCCCGCAATGCCAAAAGAGCCTTTTCTTACGGTTTTGTCTGGGGATATTTCTGGCATCTGGGGTCTTTTTTCTGGTTGCGGGAGATCCTTTTTCCCATTCCTTTTGCTCTTGCGGCAGTGCTGGGTTTTTTCAACGGGGTATTTGCCATGTTCATCCCCTTTCTTTTCAAATATCTGCTGATGAGGAGAGAGGATCTGCTCAAAGACGGGGACAGCCGTTGCAGTTTTTTCTTCTTTTTCCCCTTTCCTCCAGATCCTTTTTGTTCTTGCCACCGCTGCATTGTGGACGGTTTTGGAGTATATCCGTTCCCATGTTTTCACAGGATTGCCCTGGAATCTTCTGGGAGCAAGTCAATGGAAAATGGCAAGTATCATACAGATTGCGGATATTACCGGAGTTTACGGGATAACTTTCCTCATCGTCCTTATCAATGCCTCTCTGTTTGTTTTACTGCTTACGCTCACCGGTTCTGTGATTCCGGCAGATTCTTCCTTGCGTACTGCTTTTCCCATGCCTACTCCCCGGAACAGGATGGAGAAGGGCCGGAACAGAGATTACCGGAGACCTTCAGCACTTATGTTTTCCCTTGCTCTTGCGGCACTTGCAAGCAGTTACTCCTTTGTAAAACTGCGGGATTATGATAAAAACCGGGAAGAGGGAGTGCTTTTTCATGCAGGTGCAGTCCAGCCGGATCTGAGTCAGAGACGGCATGGAGGGGAGGAACCTACAAAAGAGGCTCTTGCTGTGTGTACGGCGTTAAGTGAAGAACTTTTCGGGGAAGGGAAACAGAAACCCCATACGGTCATCTGGCCGGAAACAGCAGTACCATGTCCTTTCAACGCCTCCCTGGAGACCTCCACACTTCTGCGACGGGAACTTCTCCGTATGATCCATGCCTATGATGTTCCCTTTCTTTTCGGTGCCATACGACTGGACAAGCACCCGGAAAAGGAGGAGCTTCTGATCTATAATTCGGCTTTATTGTGGAAAAAAGGCAATAAATTGAGTTCCTTTGACAAAGTGCATATTGTTCCCTTCGGGGAGTATGTGCCTTTCGGAGACAGTTTCCCGGTTCTCAACCGGATCGTGGGAATGGGAAGAAATCTCAACAGGGGGACACATTTTACGCCTCTGGAATTGCACGGGGGAGTGAGAGCGGGTATTTCCATCTGTTATGAAGATGTATTTCCCTATGTATCCCGCAATCATGTTCTCAACGGGGCAAATCTTCTTGTGACCATTACCAATGATGCCTGGTATCCCACAAGTTTTGAGCCTGCCCAGCATTTTGCCAATTCCCTTTTCCGGGCAGTGGAATGCCGTCTGCCTTTTCTCCGGGTGGGAAATATGGATTATTCCTGCGTGATCTCCCCCACAGGGCAGGTCATACAGGCGTTAGCAGAGGATGAAAAAGGGAAGGCTGATCCCTCGTTCCGTGGAAGGAGAAGCGGAGTGTTTTCTGTTTATGTGCCCCGGGAATATGAACCTACATTCTATGTGAAATACGGAGATGTTTTTACGGGAATATGTCTTCTTCTCTTCCTTTTTCTTCTTGCCGTTGCTTTGATGAATTACAAGTGGGTGAAAAGTTCCCTTCTTGATTCCTTTGAGCCGGAAAATACAGAAGACAGCGGAAAACAGCAGTAAGGGAAATTTAAATGCTGATATCAGAGATCACTGAAAATACAGATGGGAATCTGAAAGATTTTCTTCTCTACCTCAAAACGGAGAAAAACGCTTCCGTCCATACATACGGAAACTATTTTCTGGATATCCTTCATTTTGCCATGCTGCTTTTTAAACTGGATGCCAGAGAAAGTACCGTACCCTGGGATGAGGTGACTGTCCATGATGCAAGAAGATATATCGTTCTGCTGCAGGAAGAGTCTCTTTCCCGTACATCCATCATCCGCAAAGTATGTGCCATGCGTTCCTTTTTCCGGTATATGCTCCGGGAGGAACGGGTGCCGGCAAATCCTTTTTCCGGACTTACTTCTCCGAGAAAAGCCAAACTCCTGCCCAAATATTTTACAGTGGCTGAAGTGGGGAAACTGCTGGATTCTGTCAAGCCGTACTGGATAGACGCTCTGGCAAAAGGATTGGCAAAAAGTGATGACAGTGCCAATTTTTCCGCTTTGCGGGATTCCGCCATTCTGGAGGTCATCTATTCCGGCGGACTGCGTATCAGTGAGGCGGTGGGATTGAATCTGGGATCCATTGACCTTATCGGCGGAGTGATGTTGGTCAGGGGCAAGGGGAAAAAGGAGAGATACTGTGCGCTGGGCGCGCCTGCTGAACGGGCATTGAAGAAATATTTATCCTCCCGGAATGCGAGAAGTTCCGACAGAAATAAAAATGCCCCCCTGTTTCTCAATCAGGATGGGGGAAGGTTCACTGCAAGAAGTTTCCAGCGTAATTTCAAATATTATCTTCTCCAGGCGGAACTGCCCCCGGATATGACACCGCATAAACTGCGGCACTCTTTTGCCACCCATCTTTTGGATGCCGGGGCGGATTTACGAAGTGTCCAGGAGCTTCTGGGCCATGAAAATCTCAGTACCACACAGATCTATACCCATATCAGTGCGGAACGGTTGAAAAATGTATATAACAAGGCTCATCCGAGAGCATAAAAAATGAACAGGAAAAAGAGATGAAAGAAAAAAAAGTTGCACAAATGCAGTTTGTTGCGGCAAACGGGGAGGAGATTTCCTCCCGCAGACGCCCCCTTGCCTTCATAGCAGAGATCTATGTACTTTTCCTTACCTTCTGTCTGCCTTTGAAATTCGGTACTCTTATCGGGGTGCCGGAGATCCCCGCAACATACTGGAACAACTTTATCGGGATCTTTGCCGCTTCCTGGCCGGTTCTTACTTTTCCGGTGTTTTCCGGTATCGGTCTGGCGTTTACTCTGCTTTTTGCTTTTCCCCGGGAATGGCGTAATTTATCCATGGTGATCCTGGGGATACTGTGGTGTCTTTTTCTTGTCAGTTCCCTTGCCGGGATCGTTCATGCCACCACATGGAATTTTTATGAACACAATGTGATTTATGTATTCGGAACAGCAGCTTACGCTTTGTCTCTGCTGAATCTTTTTTCCCATGACCGGCGTTTCGGCAAATATCTCCTGGGCATACTTGTTGCTTCTTTCGTTTTTTCTCTTTACTCTGCCATGATGCAGTACACCGTCGGTTTTCAGGATATGACGGAATATTATGAAAAGAGAAAACTGGAAAGCGGGGGACAGTTTTATTTTGACAAATTCGGCAGACGGCTTGCTGAATACCGGGTATCGGCGGATTTTTCTTCCGGCAATGCTTATTCCGGGTATCTGCTTCTGCTTTTTCCTGTGGTTCTTTCTTTGCTCTGTATTGCCGGAGGAAGGGTCACTCCTCCGCTTCCGGCACAGTTGCTTCTCATGCTGCCCACAGCCGGACTTTTCCTTTTTCTTTTGCGGCAGACCAAAAGCAGAGGCTGTTTTCTTGCACTGATTGCCGGCTGCACGGTTACTTTTCTTGCTTTCAAATACAGAAAAAAGATTTTTCTTGCTTTTTGCGGACTTTTCTGTTTTGCTTTCACCGGGTTCTGTCTCCTTATTGCTTTTGACCGGGGACCAAAATCCATTCTTTTCCGGCT
>JAFVRL010000124.1 GCA_017504325.1 Lentisphaeria bacterium
ACCGGTATGACCAGAAGTGAAGTTTCCCGGAAACTTGCCTTTGAAAATGGCTATGGAACAGGCTCCCTTTTTCAACAGCCGGGAAAAAAGGGAAGTGATTTCCAGTTTATAGATGCTGCCGGTAAGCAATGGAAAACCGACGCCTATTTCAATATGCTGGGCAGAACTCTTTTACACAACAACGCCACCGGAAAATATGAACAGAAAAAATAACAGTACGCTTTAAAATGAAAATGGCAACCCCGTCAGGATTCGAACCTAAACTAACTGGACCAAAACCAGTTGTGCTACCGTTACACCACGGGGTTGCGCTTGCTGTATCTAATACAATACTACTATATTCACGCAAAGTCAATGCCTGAACTGTAAAAAAATATAAAAATCCATATATTTTCAAACCCGCTGCACCCGGAAACGCAAAACTGCAACGGCAGGCTCTTCACGGTTTTTTGAACTGAAACACGCTTTATCCGGCATCTTCAATTCTTTTTCAACGCTACTTTCATCCCGTCGTAAGCAGGCTCAATCCCATGGGGCAGATAAAACGCCTCCAGATCAGAATGAAGCATCTTTGCACAATGGGCAAAGTGATTGGTGATCAGGCGGGTGGAATCTTTTACGATCCCCTCTTTCCGCATCCGTTCCACACTGGAAAGCACCTGTTTTGCTGTCATGTGACCGCCTTCCTCAATATCCAGAAGTCCGGCAGTACCGTCAAGGATCATCATATCAAATTGGTAATTGGAAAGGATTTTCCAGGTCTCTTCCTGAAATTTACCTGTATCTGTCCCGATAAAGAAGGTAAAAGAATCCGGCATTTCAATAATATAGTTCAATGCTCCTTCGCAATAATGATTTGCCCATAGGAAGGAAAACCTGATCCCGTTTTCCAGCGTTCTCGTACCGAAGTCCTCCTCCAGTTCATCCAGAACCATCCTCATACGGGAAAAATCACAAGTAAGATTGCTTTTAAACTGATCGAGAACAGGTTTTGTGCCGTGAAGAGTAAGATCGCCTTCCGCAAGAAGGGCTGGCCCCTCCTCCCCGTGGATATGGTAATTGACCTGTATGGGAGTAAAATTATCCCTGTGGGGATGGGAGATGAAAAGATGCTTCAGATTTTCATAATGCAACCCGTACCGTTCCCGGTGGAGCATGATGTCCGGTCCAAAGTCGATCCTGATCTCCTCTCCAAGCTGATAAGCTGTACGGCTCCGGCGATCCTTACCGCCTCTTTTCCATGCTTCCTTACAGAGATCACAGGTACAGAACAGAGCAGGAACAGCCTCACTTGCCCCGCTGCCGCAAATCAAAAGTTCATCCATCATTTTCTTTTCTCCTTATTCTTCCGCAACGATCATGGTATGTCCGGCAAAATCAGGGACGGTAAAGGTGATATAGCCATCCTCCTCTTTGAAAGAGATTTCCTGTTTTTCCGGAACTGTATAAAGTTTCCTTACCTTTTTTCCGTCTGCGCGCAACTGCAGAACCATTCCGGAAACAGGAATATCATCTTCAATGACCTCCATGCGGGATGTACGCTTTTCCGGGAAGTTGGAAAGAATGTGCATGATCCTTCTTCCCTTCTCCTCCTGGGAGGTGACAAATACCTTTACAAAAGAGAGAGCATTGGGTGCTTTCGTCATGGGTTCGGGCAGGAACCTTGTCAAAGCCTCTTTCACCATTGTACGGTATTGCAGACGGCCGCTTTCAAAATAAGCGGAAAATATGGGAAATACGATATGGGCGACCTGTCTGGAAACTGTCATCACCGCTTTTCCGCAGGGATCTTTGGGCGGCAGATACTGGAAATACCGCACTTTTTTACTCTGCCGGTTGAAGTAAGGTGCAACATATTCCGCCAATACTTCCGTACCTTCATTGACTTCCACAAAGGAACTTCTGGCAATTTCCGTTATAAGCATATCCGGAAAATCCCTGATCTTTTCCGAAATGATGAAGAGAGGATCCAGAGGGGAAAGCCCGCTGTAAGTGATCCCCCATTCAGGAAATACAAAACGGTCATTGGGATCTTTTGGCGGCATCTCCTTTACATCCGCCGCAAATTCCGGAGCCTGAAATGCATTCTGATTGGCGGTATATTGGAGAGGTTCAGGCACTTCCATACCCGTAATAAATTTCCCGTCACTTCTCACATCCAGCCCGGAGTACATGGAGGAAATGATCCTGCCCCCTTTGTCCAGATGAGCTTTGATCCGTTCTTTAAGTGCAGGAGTCATCCTTACTTCATCAGGAAGAATGACTACTTTATAATCCTTCCGGAAAGGCAATTCATCGGAAAGAATATCAAACTGCATTTTCAGTTCCGTAAGCATTCTTGCCGCCCCGGTAATGGCATTCATATTTCCTTCCACGCCGTCCAGAACTTTTCTGGGAGCGATAACGGCTATTTCTGTTTCAGAAACAGCATTGGCAGTCCACTCTTCCACTTTCACAAGTTTCTGCATAGTTCCGGAAACAAGATCCATTACAGCCTTATACATATCTCCTCTGGGATGGAAATGATCGCCGATGGTTGTCCCCATACAATTTCCCAGCCCGTAAAACACATCATATTCCAGACTTGCCCGGGGACGCAATCCGCCGAAATCCCCCCAGCCGCCATGAAATCTGCCGGTCATATTGGTAACGCCTTTACCGATGTTGCGCAAATAACGGGAATAAACCGGAAGCTGATGGTACCCCCAGGAAGATGTGGGCAGACATTCAAATTCAAAATGTGTGGAATAATCCGTCTTTTCCTCATAGGGGATCCCATTGATGCAAAGGAGCATTTCCGGATCATGTTCCAACGCCGCCTTACAGATGGCATAATACTTTTTCATGGAGGAACGGATGGCAAAATCCATGTGAGAATCCGGATCATTTTTCCAGTCGATGCCCTCCTCCTTCATAAGACGCAGACAATTTTCGCAGATGCACGGCGGATCGTAACCGAAGTCAAGGAAAAGTCCGTCCGGGGAATACTTCTTTGTAACTTCCCGCAGCATGGAACAAAGTTCCTTTGTAAATCCCTCCGCATTGGAACAGGTGGTATTGTCGTGATCGGAAAAGTCCGGGGTGCGTTTCAGCCATTCCGGATGTCTCTGACCGGCTTCCACACAAACAACAGCGTTGGTATAGATCTGACACTGGATCCCCCGTTTATGGCAGGTATTGATCATATTCCCCACAAGATCCACTTCAAGACCGGGATACATCACCCCTGTTTCCGTGGGAAAGTAAGCATACCCCTGATTACAGCGGAAGGGAAACATGATGGAATCCACACCGCAGGAAGTAAAATAATTCCCGATCTTTTCAAAATCAAAATTTTTTCCGATATCCGGATTTCCCGGCATAGTATGAAAATCAAACAACAACTGACGGACAGGAGTGTGACGCTTTACCATTTTTTCTTCCCATAACAGATTATATTCAGTTAAAACCTACTTTTTTTACATCTTTTACCGGAAAACACCCAACTTTCCCGGCACAATAAACACACAGGAATATACTCTGTATTTCCATCAATGTCAAATGCAATACAAAGAATCTGATCTTAAATCAATTCATTATCACAGATATCCCATATTTTTCATATATGTTTTGTAAAAC
>JAFVRL010000125.1 GCA_017504325.1 Lentisphaeria bacterium
TTATTGAAGTTATGGAGGATGCCATGACCGCCAATGTGGCTGGAACAGTGACAATGGGGGATTATCTGCACGGATTTATGACCGGTCTTGCCGGAGCTTTGCGTGCAAAGGGCAGACAGACCATCGAAATGCGTATTCCCAGAGTGGATACATTCAATATCGGTATGCTGATCGCACTGTATGAACGCGCCGTTGCCGCTTATGCGGAACTCATCCATATCAATGCTTTCCATCAGCCCGGTGTCCAGGCTTACAAACTTGCCAGTAAAGGTGTGATCGCTCTTCTCAATGATACAGAAAAAGCATTGCCGGAAATCGCTCCTTTCAACGACACGATCGAAGAACTGGCCGCAAAACTGGGAATGGAAGAAGATCTTTACATTCTGGAAGGGATCATGGCAAAACTTGCTTTCAACAATGAAAAAAGACTTCTCTGCGTAAAGATCACAAGAGAGTGGAAAGACTCGTTTTGGAATTACTGTATCGTGAAAAAGTAAGACGGGAAAAGTGAGGATTCTGCTATGAAAATATTTTCCATGTTTCTGGTGTGTATTTTTTCTTTGAGCCTGACTGCTGCCCCTGTGCAGAAGAAAATTTCTGCTCCTCTCACACAGGAGCAGAAAGATGCCAATGCCGGAAAAGCGGAGGAGTCTTTTCAGAAAGTTCTGGCAAGACTGAAAAAAGATCCGGGATTTATGAAAAAAGCGACCACTCCCGCCAAAGGCAGCAGCCAGCATAATAAACGCATTGCTGAAAAAATGGCGCAGGCAAAGGCACAGAAGGAAAAGATCAGGATCCTTTTTCTGGGGGATTCCATCACCCATGGCTGGGAAAGAGCCGGTAAAAAACTTTTTGAAAAGAATTTTGCCCCTTACAATACTCTGAATCTGGGATGTAACGGCGACCGTACAGAATATACTTTGTGGTTCGTGGAAAAAAGCGGTATTCTGGATCATATCAGGCCGCAGCTTGTGGTTATGATGATCGGTACCAATAATTTGAGCAGAAGTTATTCTCCGGAAGCCGTGGCAAAAGCCATCGGGATGATCAAAGACAGCCTCCGGAAACGGTATCCGGAAGCAAAGATCCTTCTGTACGGGATCTTCCCCAGAGAGGGGGACCCGGCACATCCGCTGCGGCTTCTTATCGCCCGTACCAATGCGATCATTTCCACTTATGCCGACAATAAAAATGTTTTTTATGAGGACATCGGTTTTTATATGCTCAATCCTTCCGGGTATCTGCAGCGGAGCATGATGCGGGATCTGCTTCACCCCGGGGAGGAAGGGTATCAGATCTGGACAGATTCCATTATGAAGTATGTGCAGAGATATGTGAAATAAGAAAACGGGAACACCGGAATTGCAATGACTGCCCGGCACTGACTTCCGGGCATTTTATCCCGGTATTCCCGTTTTTCCGGAGCCGTTCCAACTCCATCCTGCCGCTCCGCCTTCATAACCGGAGCATCCTTTTGCCCTCCGCATATTCAGCCATCTGCCTGTTTTTTTCCGGATTTTACTCCGGAAAATACTTTTTCAGTGATTATTTTAAATATTTTTTTAAAACAGGACTTTTATTTTTTAAAAAAAGAGTTATTGTTATCTTGAGGGCTTGGACTTTTTCTCAAAAGAGAAGAGTGTCCCGGCGTTAATATATATGGAATAAAAGTGACAATTTCAAGCGGACGCATTCATTTTTTTGTATGCGCTTCCATCAGTCATATTCAGGTACAGAAGTACTTTTTTGCGGCGGAAAAGTCTGTTTATATACGCAGCGGAAAGTATGGGCAGGTTTTCTGCCGGAAAACGCAGTTGCAGGAAGAGGGACGGATGGACAGCATACAGATGAAGTGTGCATCTGCATCGGGGCGTATGCTGCCGGGATAAGTGTGTAAATATGGTTTGTGCCGGAAAAAATCAGAGGAAGCAGGAGTTGTGTTAAGGGCATCTCCGGCTTCTTTTTGTGTTTTTACAGCGGTATGATCATACAGAAACAGCCGGTATTTACGCGTTTCTGGCGTTGAAAGAGGCGGCAGTGGTGGAAATGGAACAGTACAGCAAACAAGGTTTGAGGCGGGAAAAACGACTTCTGAGGAAAAGTCTGTCCGCAGAGGACCGGAAAAGTTTTGATGATGCCATTTGCCGGACTCTTGAAGGATTGCCTGAAGTGGAAAAGTTCCCCCTGATTGCGGCGTATGCCACAGACGGGACGGAACCGGATCTTATGAGATTTCTTGAAAAAGCGGTCCGGAAGGGGAGAAAGATCTGTCTTCCCAGATGGATAAGCGATTCTGAATACGGGATGGCGTTTGTGGATGAGTCTTTCCGGCTTGTTCAGGGAAAGTGGAATATTCCTGAACCCGGAAGTGAGGCACCCTCTGTCCCGGAGGAAGTTCTGAAAGAAGCTCTGTTTCTCGTACCCGGCGTTGCCTTTGACGAAGGCTGCGCAAGACTGGGCAGGGGAAAAGGGATCTATGACAGGATGCTTGATACGCTGAAAGGAAAGTCCATCGGGATCTTTTATGAATGTCAGAAGTGCGGAAAAGTCCCCCTTGAGGAGCATGACAGGCTTCTTGATCTTGTTGTTACGGAAAAACAGGTGTACCGTAACTGCAACGGAACCGGAAAGTGTACCGGAGAAAAATAATACACTTGTCACCTGTGGATAATTGTGGAAAAGACGGGAACAAATCAGTGAAAGGAGAAAAATATGAACTGGATCTATGCTTTTTCCGGACTGGGCGCAGGTATTGCGGTCACGGTCGTTATTTATCTTGTATTGTTGAAAGTTGTGGGTTCCAAATCCCTGAATGTGGCTGCCAGAAGAGTGGAAGATGCGGAACGGGAAGCGGAACGGTATTTGCGTGAAGCAAGGGTTACTGCTAAAAGTGATGTTCTCAAGATCAAAGAAGAGTTTGAAAATGAGATGAAGGAACGCCGTAAAGAGATCCAATCTTCTGAAAAGCGTCTTGCCCAGAAGGAGGAAAATCTGGACAGAAAGATGGATTCCTATGAGGCAAAGATGAAAAATGTGGAGAAGAAAGATCACGAAGCAGATCTTATGCGGGAAAAATTGCAGAAACGGGAAGAGGAACTCAAAAATGCCATTTCCCGTCAGATCACCGAATTGGAACGCATTACAGAACTGGATCACGAAAGTGCCAAAAACCTTCTTCTGGAAAAACTCCGGGGCGAAGTGGAGAATGAGTGCGGACTTCTGGTAAGAGACATCGTGGAAGAGTGCCGTCAGAAGGCGGAACGGGAATCCCAGCAGCTGATCGTCCATGCCATCCAGCGGTACGCCGGAGATTGTACCTATGAACGCACAACCGCCACCATTCCCCTTCCCGGTGATGAGATGAAAGGACGCATCATCGGAAGAGAGGGACGCAACATCCGTGCTTTGGAAGCGGTTACCGGTGTAAGTATTCTTATTGATGATACCCCTGAAGCGGTGGTCATATCCTGCTTTGACCCCATTCGTAAAGAGGTTGCCCGCCGCCTGTTGGAAAAACTTATTGCCGACGGAAGGATCCATCCCACCCGTATTGAAGAGTTGATCAAAAAGATCCGCAAGGAAATTGATGATGAAGTCTTTGAAGCCGGGGAAAAGGCTGTTCTGGAAACCGGGCTTCAGGGCGTACCCAAACAGTTGATCTCCCTTCTGGGCAGATTGAAATTCCGTTTCAGTTTCTCCCAGAATGTCCTTATGCATTCTATTGAAACTGCCGCTTTCATGGGAACGATCGCTGCTGAACTGGGACTGGATGAAAGAAAGGCACGCAGGATCGGGCTTTTCCACGATATCGGAAAGGCTGTTGACCACGAGATCGAAGGTACTCACGCCTCCATCGGTGCGGATCTGCTGCGGAAATACGGGGAAAATAAAGATGTGATCAATGCAGTCGCCGCCCACCATGAAGAGGTGGAAGGTACTTCCGTATATGCATTCCTTGCCAATGCCTGCGATGCTTTGAGTGCTTCCAGACCCGGTGCAAGAAGTGAGACCACAGAACTTTATCTCAAGCGTCTGGAACAGTTGGAATCCATTGCCAATGAGTTTGACGGAGTGGAATCCTGCTTTGCTCTTCAGGCGGGCAGAGAAGTGCGTGTTGTCGTTCAGCCTGAAAAGATCTCTGAAGCAAAGGCACAGCTTTTGAGCAGAGATATCTGCAACCGGATCGAAAAAGAGATGAACTATCCCGGTCAGATCAAAGTGACCATCATCCGGGAAACCCGTGCTGTGGAATACGCAAAATAATTTTTTGTATTCTCTTACAGGATTTCCGGTATGAAAAATTATCTGGATGAGAAGCCGTACCCCTCGGGGATCCGGAGGGAGTTGGAAGAACGATTCCTCTCTTTTGCCTTTGCATATTTTCCTGAATGCGGGAGAGAGGAAAACGCTCTTCCTTTTATTGTCCGGAGCAAGATCCATCATACATTGGATGTGTGCCGTATCGGGGAATATATCATGGAAAATGATCCCCGGTGGAAAAATACTTCCCCGGAGGAGAGATTCACCGGATACTGCACATGTCTTGCCCATGATCTTTCCCGTTTTCCCCAATACCGGGATTTCGGGACATTACGGGATGAACTCTCTTTTGATCACGGGGAAAAAAGTGCTGACATTCTCCGGAAAAGGCAATTTCTGCTGCCGGGATTTTCTGCCGGAGAACTGGAAAAAGTCATCCGTGCTGTCGGTGTGCATAATAAAAGAAGTATTCCGGAAGAGTATCCGGAAGAGGAACGGCTGCTGGCGGAACTTGTCCGGGATGCAGATAAGTTGTCCATACTCAAAGTGGTCACGGATCATTTCGACAGACCGGAAGAGGAGAGAAGTAAAGATGTGGCACTGAATGTGCCGGATACACCCGGATGCACGGAAGAGGTATTGGAAATGGCTCTGGCAGGCAAAGGTGTGCCTTATACGGCAATACGTTGTGTCAATGATTTCAAGATCATTGTTTTCCAATGGCCGGGGGATCTGAATTTTTCTGCCGGAGCAAAGTATGCATTGGAACATGATCTTTTCGGACATTTTGCCTCCTTTCTTCCGGCACATCCGAAAATGCATCTTCTTGTGGATATGACTATGCACAGTTTGCAGAAACTTGCAGGGATGTGAGACGAAAATGGCACTTCTTGAAGTAAAAGATCTGAAAAAATATTATTCTGCCGGAGGCGGATTTTTTTCCCGGAAAAAGTTTGTGAAAGCTGTTGACGGGGTAAGTTTCACTCTGGAAGAGGGGGAGACTCTCGGACTTGTGGGGGAAAGCGGATGCGGCAAAAGCACACTTGCAAGAGTGCTTCTGCGTCTGGAAGAACCGCAAAGCGGAAGTATTGTCCTTGACGGAACAGATCTTTGTGCGCTGAAAGGAGAGAAACTGCGGAGGAGAAGAGGGGATTTCCAGATGATCTTTCAGGATCCCTATGCCTCTCTCAATCCCAGAAGAAGTATATATTCCACACTGGAAGAACCTCTTTTACTGCATACGCATCTGGATGAGGCGGGAAGAAAGGAACGCATCGGGGAGCTTCTGGATATGGTGGGACTCCACCGGGAACATGCCGGAAGATATCCACATCAGTTCAGCGGCGGACAGCGTCAGAGGATCGGGATTGCCCGGGCACTGGCGGTAAATCCCCGTTTTATAGTGGCGGATGAACCGGTTTCCGCTCTGGATGTGAGTGTTCAGGCGCAGATCGTGAATCTGCTGCAGGATATACAGAAGCAGACAAAGACGGCTTTTCTTTTTATTGCCCATGATCTTGCCGTTGTGGAACATATCAGCAACAGGATCATGGTCATGTATCTGGGGAAAGTGATGGAAATGGGGGATGTCCGGCTGCTTTGCAGTACACCGGCGCATCCTTATACGGAGGCTTTGCTTGCTTCCGTACCCGTGCTTGATCCCGCCGGAAGGGGGAAAAAGAAAAGATTAACAGGGGATGTCCCTTCTCCCCTTGCACCTCCGGAAGGATGCCGTTTTCATCCCCGGTGTCCTTATGCGGAAAAAGTCTGCATGGAGAAAGAACCGGAAATGCGTGAGATCGGTCCCGGTCACTGGTGCTGTTGTCATTTTGCGGAAAAGAGCAGGTAGGAAAAAGTGGAGAAAAGGAGAAAGAAGATGAATAAAAAATTAAGATCATTCAGTATAGCACTTCTGTTGATAACGGGGATCTTCTGCTGCGGCAGGATCGCCGCGGCGACACTGGCGGGGAAAAAAGAGCTGAATACTTCGCCGGAGCAGAGAAAACAGCTTGCCGCAACGAAAGAAATGCAGATCATTGCAAAAGTCGTAGCATATACCACAGAACACTCTCACTTCAATAAAGAAAAGATCAATACAGAGATCTCCCGTGCGCTTTTTGATGATTTTTTCAAGATCCTTGATCCCGGAAAAAACCTTTTCACGCAAAAAGATATAGACCGTTTTGCAGCCGGAAGAGACCGGGTCGCATTTCAGCTTGCTTCCGGGGATCTTTCATTTGCATTTGATGTATTTGAACTTTTTGTAAGAAGACTCCGGGAATATGAAAAATTTGTCAACAATATATTGAGCAAACCGGTGAATCTTTCCTCCGGAGAAACCTATATACCCAACCGTTCCAAACTCCCTTACTGTGCCGATAAAAAAGCCCTGACGGAACTCTGGTACCGGCGTCTGGTGAATGATCTTATCCTGATGAATATGATGGATATGTCGGAAAAAGAGGAATCTGCCGGAGCTGCAGGGAAAAAGAAGGGGGGAAAGAGTACGCCTTTGCCGGTGATCAGAAAGAAAAGTCCGGAGGAACGCATTAAAAAGAGAGTGCATCAGTATGTGCAATATTATTCCAGTATGGAAGCGCAGGAGGTCACAGAACTTTTCCTGACAAGTTTTCTGCAGGTCTATGATCCCCATTCAGCATATATGTCCCCCAGGACCCAGGAGGACTTTGACATCAATATGAAGCTGTCGCTTGTAGGGATCGGGGCGGTATTGACCAATGAGGATGGTTATACGAAAGTGGTCAAGATCATCCCCGGCGGACCGGCGGACCGGAATGGCAGATTGAAAGCCGGGGACAGGATCGCTTCTGTAAGTCAGGAAAACGGCGAACATACGGATCTTATGGATATGCCTGTTTCCAAAGTGGTGAACCATATCCGCGGAAAGAAAGGAACGAAAGTTACGCTGTATGTACTCAGTCAGGGAAACAGCGGAGTCCAGAAAAATATCACCCTTATCCGTGATGAAGTGAAACTGAAAGATTCGGAGGCGGCGGGTAAGATCCATAAAATAAAGGATCTTGCCGGAAAAGAGAGAAAGATCGGTGTGATCACACTGCCCTCATTCTATATTGATTTTGAAGCGGCATTCCGTGGGGACAGAAATTTCAAAAGTTCTACAAGGGATGTTCTGCGTCTTCTCGGCAAATTTGCGGCAGAGGGGGAACTGGATGGTCTTGTGATTGATTTGAGAAGCAATGGCGGAGGCAGTCTTATGGAAGCAGTGACCCTTACCGGACTTTTTATCCCGGAAGGACCGGTGGTACAGGTGCGTGATCCTAAAAATACCAAAGTGGATTCTGACCGCGATGGCGGTCTCGTTGCTTATGCCGGACCGCTTGCGGTACTGACCAACCGTTTGAGTGCTTCTGCCGCAGAGATCTTTGCCGGAGCCATACAGGATTACCGCAGGGGTATCATTATTGGAGACAGACGCACTCACGGTAAAGGATCGGTACAGACTGTTGCGGATCTCGGGAAATATACATCCTTTCTGGGAATGGGATCTGCGGCAGGCTCTTTGAAACTCACCAATGCAAAATTCTACCGGATCAACGGGGAATCCACCCAGTTGCGCGGGGTCATGCCGGATATTGTACTTCCTGCATTTACAGAATTGATGGAACTTGGTGAGGATAAACTTTCCCATGCCATGCCCTGGGACAAGATCGCTCCTGCCCCTTATGTACCTTTGCGTACCGGTATCCCCCAGTGTCTGGGTTTGTTGAGAGAGCTGTCAGCCGGAAGAGTTGCCTCCAATGCAGATTTCATTTCATTGCAGAAGGATATGGAGACATACAGAAAGATCCGGGACAAAAAAGAGGTGGTTCTTGATTTGCAGAAACGGTGGAAAGAGTATCAGGCGGAGAAAAAGCTTCAGGCGGAACAGGATAAACTTTTAAAACTGGATCAGGATGAGAAAGATTCCGCCAAAGCCGGAAAAGGAAAAGATCTTTATCTGGAAGAGAGTCTTGCCATTATGAGAGACTACATTTCCTGGTGTGATAAAGTGCGGAAAAATTGAAAAATTTTGCATCATACCATAAAACAAATGGTGAGGAAAAAAAGCAGGGTGTTGCAAAACCTGAACAGGATCGCAACACCTTTTTTCATTAATTTGATCATAAAGCATAATGAAAAATCACAATATTCTTATACAGGATTGCTTAAAAGGGCTTCTGCTATGCGGATGCCGTCCGCGGCGGATGAGGTGATGCCTCCTGCCATTCCGGCACCTTCTCCGGCGGTATAAAGTCCGGGAAGGGAACTGCCCAGAGTTTCCGGATCTCTTGTAAACCGCACGGGGGAGGAAACATGGGTCTCCAAGCCCACAAGCACTCCTCTGTTGATAAAGGAAGTTGCCATACTGTCAAAATGTTTCAAAGCGCGGTGCAATGCTTTGGCAATATTGCCCGGAAGGATTTCATCAAGTCTGGCAGGTCTCAATCCCATGGAATAGGAAGAGAACAGTTTGGAGCCGGAAGAGGTTCTGCGGACAAAATCCACCGCACTCTGGGCGGGACAGGTATAATCACCCCCGCCGGAAGCAAAAACTTTTTTCTCCAGTTCATCCAGAAATGCAAATGCCTTTTGGGGAGAGGAAAACATTTTCTCATCCATTGTTGAGATGATGGCAGAATTGGCAAAACGCCCGTTTCGTGCAGCATTACTCATGCCGTTGGTAGATAATCTGCCCTCCTCTGCAGTGGAAGGGATGATCTCGCCGCCGGGACACATACAGAAAGTCGTTGCTCCCCCGATACTGCCGTTGCTCATGGGACGGGAAACAAAATTATATTCTGCACTTCCCACTGCCGGCGGGGCTTCCGGAAGACCGTACATGATACGGTTGATATAATTCTGGGGGTGTTCGATACGGCAGCCGATCTGAAAGCCCTTCATCGTGAAATCAACCCCGGAGGAGATCATGGAAAGGATGAGTTCTCTTGCACTGTGACCGCAGGCGGAAATGACTGCCGGAGCTTCCACTTTCTCCCCGGAGGCAAGAAGAACACCTTTGCATCTGCCTTCCCGGACAAGCAGGGAGACTGCTTTGGCGTTCCAGCGGAATGTCCCGCCCAGCGCAATGATCTTTTTCCGCAGGGCGGAGATGACTTGCGGCAGCTTGTCCGAACCGATATGGGGATGACTGAAATAAGAAATGGCAGGAGAAGCTCCACACTCCACAAAAGTATCCAGAACGAATTTGACTCTGGGATCTCTTACTCTTGTATAGAGTTTTCCGTCAGACCATGTTCCGGCACCGCCCTCTCCGTAAAGGAAATTGCTTTCCGGATTCAACTGCCGTGTGGCAAGGAAACCTTCAATATCAAATTTTCTTGCATCCACACTTCTGCCCCGTTCAAGAATAACAGGTTTGCATCCGGCAAGAGCAAGGACATAGGCGGCAAAAAGTCCGGCAGGACCGGCTCCTATGATCACCGGGGATTGAATATGGCTTTTATTGACAAAAATATTTTCTGTACTCTCCGGAGATTCCGGGGCGGGGACAAGGGGAAACGCACTTTTCACATTGTCGGGAAGGTCGGCAACAAGTGTATATAAAAGTTTGATATCCCCCTTCCTGCGGGCATCCACACTGCGTTTAACGATCCTGTAGGAGAGAACATCTCCCGCTTTGATCCCGCATTTTGCGGCAATATAAGGCTGCAGATTTCTGTCAATATCTTCCGGCAGAGTCTTTGCGGAAAGAATAAGATTGTCAAGGGAGATCTTCATACAACTTTCTCCTGCGTTTTTCTATGGAAAAGACGGTAGTTCAAATCATTCAGGGAATGCCGGCTCTTACGGACAGCAGATTCCGTCAAAGAGATCATTTTGCAGGATTCTGCAAAGGAGGGAGTCCCTTTTCCGATCTGCCCCGGTTCACCTCCAGCAGAAAAGCCGGATCCCGGAAGATAAGTTTGGTAAGTTTGGTTTTACTTATGTTCATGGCTTCAGCCGCCGCAGGAATATCCCAACAGCAATCCATCAATCTGTCCAGCATCAGAGCAAGGGCAGTGGAATAGGTTTTTACATTATTGAGGGAAGGCGGCGGGGAGAGGACCGGAAGAGGAGAGGTTTCCGTAATGGGATTACGGATCTTCAATGCGATACGGAGACGCAGTTTTTTCAGGGCATTGGAAAGATTCCTTGCCTGACTGCGTTCCCTGGTATCTTCTGCGGAAAGGCCGCTTGCTTTATGGATCAACCTTACAGCCGAAGAAGTCTTGTTCACTTTCTGGCCGCCGTTACCGGAGCATTTATGAAAATCGATGATACAGCCTTCTTTCAAATGCTCATCATCTGCTGTCAGCCAAAGGTCTCTCTTTTCAGTTTCAGACATACGATTTTTCTCCACAGAAGGTCCGTTTTCCTCATACCGGAACTTCCGTTCCCGGCAGAAAGATCCGTCCCCGGTCATTAATAATTCATAACTTTGTATCAATAAATAAAAAACTATCCTTATTAATATACACCCTCCTGCCCTTTTTTGCAAATAAGGTAATTTTGAAAGTCGGCAAGACTTCCAAAATTACCTTAAATATTCCACAGCAGTTCCGTATTTTTTCCATGTTTGAGGGGAGAAAAACGGATTTTGAAAAAGTGATTTTGTCAGATCCCCATTCAGGGAGAGACAAACCCTCCTGCGCTTTTTCTTCTTCTCTCTTTTTCCGTAATGCAGGTACAGCAGCAAATCAGGTTTGTCAGTTGTTCAGTTTGACAAGTGCCACAAAAGAGTTGGATTTGTTTTCAAAGCGGATCTTATCTCCATTGATCTCCGCCTGCAACGCTTCAGAAAGATTGTGATTTTCGTCCAGCAGATATACTTTGCATTTTCCTTCAGGTATTTGCCGGTCAGGAGTAATCTCACAACACACATCCCCTGTGGAAAAACCTGCAATAAGCAGAGCGTGATTCTTTTCTTCATCTCTTCCGGAAAGAACTGTCATCTTTTCCCCGTCACAGCTGCATACCGTACGCACAGGATACCGGACGATATCCCCGTAGGCTTTCAGACCATTATAGGAAGGCGTAACAGAACTGCTGCCGCTTACATAGCAGCCCCATGCGGTCGTCGTACAGGTATAATAGGCTCCGTAATCCAACGGAGTATCCTGCCACAGAGTCATCACCGCAACGAGGGCGGCGGCAGAATCCAGTCCTTTCATCTCATTATTATACATATTCTGTTTATATACCGTATCATTGCGCAGTCTGTGCCAGTCGCCGGGGAAATAGTGCCATTCATTCAAATGGATCTCCGTACCGGCATATCCCAGAGAATCCAGTTTATCCCGCACCATTTTGGGCGTTTCGGTAATCCATTCAAAAGGATTGTTGAAATAACAGTGATAGGAATAAAAATCAAGGGGAAGTTTGGCTTCTGCACATTTTTCAAGGAAAACGCCGCCTCTGGCATCCGACCAGCCGCAATGAGCGGGACCGCCGAACTTCAGATGGGGGAAACGGTTTTTCAATTCTTTGATGACTTTGGCAAAGAAGTCAAAGAAACTGTCCAGATCGCCCAGCCACATAAGATTTTTTGCATTGGGATCGAGTCTGGTATTGCCGCCGCATTCGGGTTCGTTCCAGATCTCCCAGTATTTGATGTCGTAATGATAACCGTTCCACAATCCTTCTGTATAGTGGCGGATGATGTTGGAGGCAACTTCGATCCACTTATCCACATCAGCAGGAGGTTCGATAAAATACTTGTTGACAGTATGGTCAATGGATTCCCCCAGACGGTAGAATACAGGAGTCTGGGCGTCCACTATACAGTTGTGGATATAATCATCGGTATGTTTGAAATGGTAGTTGCGGGGATCATTCACATCCAGATGGAAAAAGGGGAAAATACAATGGATATCCACCATGGGACAGTTCGCATTTTCCAACGGGGCGTCATGCAAACGGGCAAAAGCAAGATTGAGATCTTTAAAACTTTTGCGGATATTTCTGCCTGCCATTTCGCCTGCAATGGGAGGGGCAAGATTGCCGCCGTTGAGTTTCCGGATCGTTCCTTTTTCTTCCAGAGTTTTCCAGCTTATATTTACTGTCCCCATATTTTTCTCCTGTGATTGATTTGTGAATATTGTTTCCATACTTTACATCCTGAAAAGAAAAATACAAACCTTTTTGGAAGATTTGGCGGGTTTTTTCATTACAATCCAGCGGTATTTTCAATGGTTTCCGACTTGAATTTTCGGGAAAATACAGTATTTTTAAATAAGGAGAATTTTTTTCAGATCCAGCCCGAACGGAGGTAAATGATGAGATGTCCCAGATGTGCCTGTCAGGATGATAAGGTGATGGATTCCCGGTCAACAAAAGAGGGGGCGGGTGTACGCCGCAGAAGAGAGTGTTTGAACTGCGGACACCGTTTTACAACTTATGAGGAGATCATTCAGGCGGAACTTAAAGTCGTGAAGCGGGATGGAACTCATGAGGACTTCGACCGGGAAAAACTCCGCAGAGGGATCGAGAAAGCCTGCTGGAAACGCTCTGTAAGTACAGAGGAGATCCATTCCCTGATCACTTCCATCATCTCCGGTCTGGAAAAGGATTATGACAGGGAAGTACCCAGTGTGGAGATCGGCAACCGGGTCATGGATGCTTTGCGTGGCGTGGACAAAGTTGCCTATGTGCGTTTTGCCTCCATTTACCGGGATTTCAAAGATATTGAAGAATTTGTGGCGGAGATCCGGCAGATGGGAAAGAGCCGCAAAACAGATAACAAACTTGCTGTACCCGGTAAAGATCATGCAGAAAAATAAGAAAGAAGTTTCAGGCAGTCCTGCGGCGGAAAAATACAATAAGGAACAGCTTTATCTGGCAGGAAGAGAACTTTTCCGGCAGAGGGTATTCCGGATCAAAAATATCCTCATCCATGTAATGGGGGGAAAAGGGTTTATTCTGCTTTTGAGTGTTATTACAGGCGTTGTTTCCGGAGCGGGAGCCGTTCTGTTGAAGCATTTTACCCATTTCTGTCATCATCTGGTGGATAAAATTCCCTGCAACAGCCTCCTGATGCAGTTCCTTGCTCCTCTCATCCCCTGTTGTGCCATCCTGATATGTATTTTTATCGTCCGGTATATTTACCGTCTGAAACAGTATGATAAAAGCCTTGCCTGTGTTATTCTTTCCACGACCAACGGGACAAGTGATCTGCCGCCCTCCAAGATGTATTCCCATATTCTGACCAGCGGACTGGCTGTGGGATTCGGTGCCTCTGCCGGATTGGAGGCACCCAGCGCACTTACCGGTTCCGCCATCGGCAGTAACATTGCCAAAATGCTCCGGCTGGGAAGAGAGGGGAGGACTCTCCTTCTTGCCTGTGGAGGTGGAGGGGCTATTTCCGCTATTTTCGACAGTCCCGTGGCCGGGGCATTGTTTGCCTGTGAGATCCTGCTGCCTTCTTTTTCTGTTCCGGCACTTGTGCCGCTGCTTATGGCATCGGCGGCGGCATCGGTGGTTTCCCAGCTTTTTGCCATTCCCTCCGCCTTTATCCAGTTGAGTGAGGGGACGGCATGGACGATCCACAATATTTTCTGTTATGTACTTATCGGAGTATGCTGCGGACTGCTTTCCGCTTTTGTCATAAAAAGTACGCTTTTCATAGGGAAAAAGCTGAAAAAGTTTTCCAATAAATATGTGGAGATCTTTGCCTCTCTTACCATGATCTATCTGACTTTTTTATTGTTTCCTGCTTTGAAAGGGGAAGGATACAGTCATATTTCCGCTCTGATCGAAGGAAAAAGTGCCACTGTTCTCTCCGGCAGCCTTCTTGCATTTCTTGCAGAAAATCCCTGGTGGACAGCTTCTGTCATTGCTTTATTGTTTCTTCTGAAACCGGTGATTTCCGCCTTATGTATCGAAAGCGGAGGCGATGGCGGTATTTTCGGTCCCTCACTGTTCACCGGTGCTTTTTCGGGGTATTTTCTTGCAAAACTCATTAATGCCAGTTCCCTTGCTTCCATCGATCCGGTCAACTGTATTGCTGTGGGGATGGGCGGCGTTCTTGCCGGAGTGATGCATGCCCCCCTTACCGGTATATTCCTTATTGCGGAAATCACCGGCGGTTACAAACTTTTTGTTCCATTAATGATCGTTGCCGCCCTTTCCAGTTTTATTTCCAAGCGTCTTACCGGACACAATATTTACAAATCCGCCATCGTCCAGCGGGGCGGGATACCGGAGATGAAAGAGGGGGATGCCGCCCTTCACAGACATACATTGCGTTCCCTGGTGGAGACCGATTACATGCCGGTAAAGGAAAATGATACCCTGCGTACTTTACTGGATGTGGTCATCCATTCCAGACATACGGTTTTTCCTGTGGTGGATGAAGATGGATTCCTTAAAGGGGTCGTGCGCATTGCCAATATCCGTCCTTATCTTCTCAATACGGAAATGCATGATGTCGTCCTTATTTACGATGTCATGGGACAGACCGGGCCTGCATTGGATGTAAATGACAATCTCAAAGATGCTGCAAGGCTTTTTGAACATCTGCGGACAAATCATCTTCCTGTACTTGAAGAGGGCAAATATGCCGGATTCATCTCCAAAGCAGGGCTTTTCGATGCTTACCGTGCCAATATTCAGGGGAAACACGAGCTTTTCTGAAAAAAGGTATTTCAGGGACAGTCTGCCATATACAATTCAAGGGATATTTTTTCCCTGTGGAAGAGTCTGCCGGCAATTTGATCAAAAGTGTTGGGTCGGTTTGAGGAAAGGCGTCCTGTAAAAGAGATATGGAAGGATACGATCCTCTTTTCTTCTGTTGATGCTCTCCTGTTCTCCCTGTTCCATAATGCGGCAAATTCTTCTGTTTTCTCCAGATAGGGGGAAAATAAAAACGGTTCACCCGCCATTGCCGCAATAAGGTCTTTCTCATAAGAATTTCCATTTGCTGTGGTAATATGGATAACAGGCGGAGGTACCCTCCACAAAAGGGAAACAAGTTTTCCCCAAAACGAATATTCCATGGAAAAAGAGGCATAAACAAGTTTATTCTTATGATGCGGAAGAAGGATCTTTTCCCCGGATGTAAAAGTCTTTTCACAAATCTTTTCCAATTTATTTGCCTTTCCGGCAGGATCTTTCTTCATAAGAAGCAGTTTTCCTCTGTTGCCGTCAAGGAGTTTTTCCGGTACATATTTTCCGCATAACGGCAATATGGAATAATCTGCCAGCATGGGAAAACGGTTATCCAGATTTTCCAGCCGGAAGAGAAGAAAATCCGCAGGGGCGGAAGAGGTATAGTTTCTGTTGAGAGCCAGTAATTTTTCTGTATAAGCAGAATAAGTCTGCATCACCGGGCGGGGAAGATACTTAAAACCCGTTTTATGAAGAAAATCAAATTCCCCGTAACAATATAAATCACAGCTTTTTCCCTGATATACCCCCGCGGCATCTTTCTGTGGCAGAAACGGTTTCTCAAAGAGGAAAAGAAGATTCTGCAAGGATATTCTTCTGCCCAGTTCCCTGTGAAAATCCGGCAGTTGTTTTGCCATTACAAGAATGGGGATACCAACGGCAATGGTGAACAAAGAAGCCCTGCGCAGCAACTCCCCGTCTATAACTTTTTCCGGCATATTTTTGCAGAAAAGATATGCGGCAACGGCGGCAAGGTTCAATAATCCCCCCGCAATGTGACCTGCATCCATACGAACCACCGCATACTTGTAACTTACATATAAAGGCAGGGAAAATGCAGAAAGAAAAAGGATCTTTTCATACAAAAACAACTCCTTTTTCCTCCACAACAGATATAAAAAGTTCCCCAGGAGAAAGAGAGTAATTGCCAGAGTAAAATAAAAATACTTTATATCCGCATAAAAAGAACTCATTGTTTTATTAAAGCCATCCATGATTTCAAAGGAATAGAGGAAAAAGTTTATATATTCCTCCATCCTCTGACCGGAAAGAAGCCAGATCAACGGCAGAAACAACAAAAATGCCCCTGTAAGAAAACAGCGTTTATGTTTGAGAATCATCCTTATATCCGCAAAGACAAGAGATAGCAGTATCACCGGAAAAAAGGTGAACTTCATAAAAACACATATTGCTCCTGTAAGAGTAAGGAAAAGCATAAAGAAAATATTGTTTTTTTCCGGTTTTTCCCCGGTTCTTCCCAGTATGACAAGAGGGAAAAAGAGCAGAAAAAGATCATGTAAAGCAGCCGGAAGTGTAAGGAGGATAAAGGCACTCTTCCACAGAAATTCTCTTTTGTTACAGAAAAGAAAAAGATCTTTCAAGGCAAAAAGAAAGAGAAGATTCAACATACAGGCAAGAAAATACGCTTCTTTGGTCATGGGATTAAAGAGATACCCCAGCGGACCGTAGGTAAAAATAAATCCTTTGCCGAAAGAAATATGATTTTCTGCGGCATATTGTAAAGTTTTTATCCAGGAGGGATCAAGGGAATCCTCTCCCGGTAAAAAGACTTTCATAACAGGAAGATGCCAGAAAAAAACAAGGATAAGAAGGATATAAAAAAGAATTTTTTTCTGTTTACCGGTAAATTCTTCCTGCAAAAACATTTATTTTTTCCTTTTGCCTGTAAATGCTGCAAAATACCATTTCAGATATTTGGGGAGCCATTTTAGAAGTTTGAAATTGGATTTGCCTGCGATCCTGTCCTCTCAGGATGTGGGGACTTCCCCGATTTTTTCCCCCTGTAAAAATGCTTTTACAGTGAGTTCCAGTCCAAGCTCAAATCCTCCGGTACTTTCGATCTTATTTCCGGCAAGAAAACTTTTTCTGTATAATTTGAAACTGTTGGTCACATCATGTACCGGGATACCGGCAAGAAAATGCAGGGAAAGTCCCGCACAGCGGCTTAAAAAACCTTTCAGAACAGGGCCTCCCGTCTGACTGCCCCCTTTCATATACCGGGAACCGCAGACAAGAACACAATCCTCCTCTTCCGCCTTCTTTACCATTTCATCAATGACTTCCGGTGGATCACACAGATCTGCCATGGTGACAACAACATATTTGCTCTGTGCTTTTTCCAGACCGGTTTTAATGGCATAAAGCACTCCCCTGCCGTAAGCATTGCGTACTTTTCTTATCTTTCCTTCCTCCATATTCTTTTCCGCAAGGAAAGAGGCAAGGGCGGGAAGCGTGGTATCCTCCTCAAAATCATAGACCACCAGAATTTCACAGGAAGTCTTTACTTTTGCAAGAAGACGGGTCAATGCTTCCCGGATATTTTCCCCTTCATTATAAACGGGAAGAACGATGGAAAGGAGTTTTTCTGCCATAATTCCGCCTCAAATACCGCCAAGTCTGATCTGTTCCAATATCCAGGGCATCACTTCATCAAGGATTTGAGCAAGAGTCGTTTCCGCTTTGAATCCCAGAAGTTTTTCCGCCTTTTCCACACTGGGAACGCGTTTCTGCACATCATACTGGAAAGGGGTGTCGGAAGTGTAACGGAAGGGCTTTTCCCCTTTGTAATACTTGTTCCAGATCAATTCTGCAAGTTCAAGCACGCTTGTGGAGGTGCCTGTGGACAAGTTGAAATCCTCATTAATGGCTTCCTCTTTTTCAATACACAAACGTATTCCTCTTGCAAGATCGCCGCCGTAGGTATAATGACGGATCTGATTGCCGGAACCCAGAATATGCAGAGGATCCTGACCTTTGGCGATCTTCTGCACAAGATCCGGCACAACATGACTCATGGCAAGTTTGATATTGCCGCTTACGATCTCTTTATCACACAAAGCCCGCTTTTCCCCCGTCCCCACGCAGTTGAAAGGCCGGATGATGGTATAGGGCAATCCATACTGCTCAAAAGCTCCCTGGGCAAAATATTCACAGGCAAGTTTCTGGAATCCGTAGGTGGAAAGAGGCGGCGGACATTTCCTTTCATCCCCTTCTTTGCTGGGGAAGGAATCAGCACACTCATAAACCATACTGGAACTCAATACATTGATCTTTTTGAGTTTCGCATGTTGTTTTGCCCAGATCGCAGTATCGAAAGTAGCAGCAATGATCCTCTCATTTTCCGCAAGAAGATCATAGGCGAGAGTATGGAAATAGGAGATCCCGCCGATCATGGCAGCTGCCCCTAAAATCTGATCACACTCTTTTGCAAGCTCCTTCATAAGGGAAAGATCCTTTACATCCCCTTCCACAAAGTGGTAATTGGGGTGTTTATCGTAGGATTTTTCCACCTTGCCGTATTTGGAAAAATTGTCTATGCCGTAAACGGTATGACCGTGGGCAAGAAGTTCCTCTACAAGATAACCGCATATAAACCCGGCTGAACCGGTGACCAGAATATTCATAATATACTTCCCTGTTGTTTCAGGTTATTTCAGGCGGGGGACTTTTCCTGCAAGACGCATCAATTCATTTGTATCCATCACAAGATCAAGACCGCCGTCAGGTCTTACTGAAAGTTTTTTAACACATTTACCGTATTTCAGCACCTGCGGATGTTTTTCCAGACGGTAAACAAGATGATTTGCCGCTGTTCCCAGAAATGCTCCCGGTGTATTGAGACTGCCTGCTTTCAATGTCAGAAGCTGCAATTTTATTTTCCCGTTGTCCACATAAGGAATTGCTTCCATGTAGACATTGAGAGCATTTTTCCCTTTGGGACGGTTTTTATAGATGTAACAACCTTCCACACAGAGCCGTCCGTTCTTCCAGTGGAAACGGCTCCTTATGCTCCCTTCTTTTGTTTTCATGGATGAGAACTGGGAGGAAAAATGCAGCAGGGCATTGGTCTCTTTTTCTGTAAAAGAGAGTGTTGCACTGGCAGGAAGGATCCCGTTACGCGGTGCAAAAGCGTTGGAGATCTTCTTTCCTGCCGTGTTCAGCGGGGAAAAATCCTCAATGGAAAGGACCGGTCCTTCAAAAGGTTTCGGTTTTTCAAAAAGGCGGCTGCTTACGGAAAAATAAAGAATGATTCCTGTAAGTACAAGAAGAGCAAGAAATGCTCCCGAACCTCCCAGTATCCACAAAAGGATCTTTTTCTTCCGCTGTTCCATAGAGAGACTCCCTTAAAGTTTGCCCACTTCCTTCATCCATTCAAAATTGTCCCGCAAACCGGCTTCCAGATTAATTACCGGTCTCCAGTCAAGATCACGGGCGGCTTTGGTAATATCCGAACACATGTGCTGACAGACAAAGTCATCAGCGTGACCATATCTTCTTCTCAATTCCGTACGGTCAACAAATTCCAGTTTTGCAGTTGTGCCGAAGATTTTGGCGATCATACGCACATAATCCTTGATCATCAGACTCCAGTCCCCGCCGATATTATAGACCTCGCCAATGGTAAAAGGTCTCTGCGCACAGGCAAGGAAGGCTCTTCCCAGATCCTCCACATGACCGGGCTGAAGCAACGCTCTGCCGTTTTCAGATACTTCCACAACTTCCCCGCGGATGATGCGTTTGAAATATTCCGGATTTCTTCCTCCCAGACCGTCCAGAGGCACATCCCCTCTGCCGTACACATTGCTCATACGCAGAATGGACATGGGGAAACGCTTTTCATTGTAAGCGCGCTGCAAACACTCGTCCTGCTTGATCTTGTAATTGAAAATGCGTTCCTCCACTTCCCCTTCCTTTTCCGATTCGGACTGCATCATAGGCAGCCACTCCGGAGCAGGGATCCTCCGGGCGTCTCCATAGACACCGATGGAGCCGGTATGGATAAAATGTCCCACATCCGTTCCCAGAGTATCAATAATATACTGGAGATCTTCCGCATCAAGAATGGTATCCACCATAATATCCCAGGGACGACCTTTCAGGACTTTGGCAAAATTTTCCTTATCTTTTCTGTCGCACTGGAAAGAACCGGCGATCCCGTCAAGATTGGCACGGGTGCCCCGGTTCATCACATAAACATTGTAAATACCTGCCTTCAGAAAGTTTTCCACAATAGCTTTCCCCAGAAAACGGGAACCGCCGATAACAAGTACGTTCATCATATTTCTTACCTCAAAACTTTCTTATGCAAGTTTCTTCCGCAGGAAGTCCACAGCCATTTTGATGTCGCCCACAGGATTTTCCCCGCACTCTCTTTCCACAGTAAGGAATCCATCGTAACCGATCTCTTTGAGGGCGGCAATATAGGCATCCCAGGGAACCATTCCATGACCCAGGGGTACTTCCTTGAAACCGGCGGCACGGGCGGAAATATCCCGCATTGTTCCGTCAGGATTCCGCAGGCCATAGAATTTTGCGGCACTTCCCACATAAAGATTGATGGCATCTTTGGCATGGGTATGCACGATATAGGGGGCAAGGGTTTTCACGGCATACACAGGATCTTCACAGGAAACACCCCGGAGGTTGGCAGGGTCAAGGTTCACCCCGATACCTTTGGAATTGATGTCTTCAATAAAACTTTTCAATACATCTGCAAGTTCCGGACCTGTTTCAATGGCAAATACGCAACCTTTGGAGGCGGCATATTCGGCAAGCGTACGCACGTGTTTAAGCATGGTGGGATAGACAGGATCCTGTTTGCTTTCCGGAATATGCCCCACATGGGTGGTCACCACTTTTACGCCAAGTTTAGCAGTATTGTCAATGATCTTTTTAGTCATTTCCACTCTTTCAAGAGCTTCAGATTCCACCTGAAAGGAATTGCCGCCCACATCACCGCAGATGGCACTTATGACAATATTGTTTTTACGGCATTTTTCCTGTAGATCTTTGAGTTCTTCATCGGTACAGCTGGTAAGGTCGATCCCGCCTTCAGGATGCCGGGCATAAAGCTGTACGCCGTCCACTTTCAGATCCTGTCCGGCAAAATCCAGATCCTCATCCAAAGGTTTACGCAAAAGTTCTGCAATGACTCCGATTTTCATTTTTATTCTCCTGTTTGTGTTTTACATTTTTAATAGATAATACAACTACTTTATCTCCATTTTTCTCAAAGTCAATTCTTCTTGGAAGAAAATAAAGAAAAATCCTTCAAAAAAACTTGACAAGCGTATTACTTTGTATTACCTTATAAGCAAAGACAAGGAGAAAGATCATGTCAACAGAGAAAAAATCCGCAGTCATCACCTTCAAAGCGGAAGGGGAGATGCTGGAGGCTTTGAATAATGTACCGAACCGGTCGGAGTTTATAAGGGCTGCATTGCTGAACGCGCTTTCCGAAACCTGTCCCTTATGCGGAGGGGCCGGCTTTCTCAATGCCAAACAGCGTCAGCATTGGGAAGATTTCACCAGACTGCATACTGTCCGGCATTGCCGCAAATGCGATGCCCTCACCTTTGAATGCCGGGATCATGCCGGAAGCAGGGGGGAAAACAATAAATGCAGGGAACATAAACACCATAAAGATAAAGAGGAGTGCTGTCAATGAAAAAAATCCTGATCCGTTTCTGCTTTTCCATACTGTTTCTTTTTCCGTTTTTTCTTTCCGGAGCGCCGGGAGGAAAAAATATTCTCTGCACCACGTTCCCCATCTATCTGTTTACCAGGAATATAACCAAAGGGATCAAAGATGTGAAAGTATCTCTTCTCATTCCTCCCGGTACAGGATGTCCCCATGATTATACTGTCACTCCCGGCGATATGCGGAAACTTGCAGCAAAAAATATGATCCTTGTGATAAATGGTGCTTCTCTGGATGATTTTTTTCTCAAGACTGTTAAAAAGGTCAATCCAAATGCGGTGATCATTGATTCTTCCAGAGAGATCGATCTTTCTTCCGCCGCCCCCGGTGATGCTCACAACCACCATCACCATCATCATACCCCCTCCTGCAATTCCTGCGGGACTCACGGGGATGACTCTTCCGCTGGAACAAAAAGCGGCAATCCCCATCTTTTTGCCTCTCCCTTTACAGCAAGAAGTGTAGTGAAAAATATCGGGGAAGGGTTGGAAGATGCGGATCCGGCACATGCCTCCTTCTACCATAAAAACACAGCAGAATACATTGAAAAACTCAATAAACTCTGCGGAGAATTTTCCCGTCTTGCCAAAACGTTCCGTATAAGAAAGATCGTTACCCAGCACAGTGTTTTTGATTATCTTGCCGCCCATCTGCATTTGCAGATCACAGGCAATATCAATGAGGGAAATGAAAATTCCCTCAATGCAAGGGATATGCTCCGTCTTATAGGAAAGATCAAACGGGAAAAAGCCGGAGCCATTTTTACCGAACCGCAGTACTCCTCCCGAACTGCCCAGATCATTGCCAGAGAGTGCAAGATCCCTTTTGCGGAACTTGACCCTGTTGCCAATGGCCCTGTAAATGCTCCTTTGGATCATTATGAAAAAGTCATGGAGAAAAACCTTGCCACAATGAGGAAGGTGCTTGTGCCATGAAATTTTCAGATGAACACAAAAACTGCGCCTGCTGTCATGTCCATCCGGCTGCCGTAAAGATCGAAGAGGTCTCTGTAAAGCTCGGAGGTGTGAATATTCTTGAAAATGTATGTTTTCATGTGCCGCAGGGAGTTTGCACCGCCATTGTCGGACCCAACGGAGCCGGAAAGACCACTCTTGTGAAAGCTCTTCTGGGAGATGTAACTCATACAGGAAAAATCCTTTTCCGGCAGAAAAACAGGGAGGATTTTTCAGAAAAACGCCCTGTTTTCGGGTATGTCCCCCAGCGTTTGCAGTTTGACCGGCTTCTGCCCCTTACGGTAATGGAGTTCCTTGCCTGTTCCTTTTGTTTCCGTCCGGTATTTTTCGGTATTTCCCGTTCTTTCCGGAGCATGGCGGAAGAGTATCTGAATGAAGTGGACTGCATAAGAGTGAAGGACCGGAAACTTGGAGCTTTATCCGGCGGGGAACTGCAGAGAGTGCTTCTTGCTCTTGCGCTTATGAGAAAACCGGAGATCCTTATACTGGATGAACCTGCGGCAGGAGTGGATTTCAAAGGGGAGAAACTTTGCTGTGAATTATTGGAAATGTTCCGTAAAAAACAGAATTTCACTCAAATTATGGTAAGTCACGATCTTTCCACCGTTGCCGCCCACGCTGCTCATGTAGTCTGCATCAATCATCAGGTCTATGCGGAAGGCGATCCGGAAAAAGTATTGACTTCCCGGGCATTGCTGGATACATTCGGATTGCACATGGGAATGGTGGATCTGCATAAAAACTGTCACTGTTCAGGTACTTCACACGGGGGAGGAAATGAAAAATGCTGACACATTTTTATGATTTTCTCTGTTCGGCAGTTGCTCTCATTCCGCTGGAATGTATGCAGATGCGTTTCATGCAGGAAGCGTTTATCGGTATATTACTTCTTGCCCCGCTGACCGCTGCTGCCGGAATACAGGTGGTGAATTTCCGTATGGCGTTTTTCTCTGATGCCATCGGACACAGCGTTTTTGCCGGAGTGGCAATAGGATTGCTTCTTTCTGTATCCCCGGCAGTAAGTATGCCGGTAACAGCATTGATCGTGGGGGGCGGTATCATGCTTATGAAACGCTGTTCCCGTCTTTCATCTGATACAGTCATCGGTGTATTTTATTCAGCGGTTGCAGCGGCGGGACTTGCTCTTATCAGCCGCAATCCCAATGTGGCAAGGGATATGCAGACCTTCCTCTATGGGGATATTCTTACCATTTCCGGAGGGGAGATCGCCTATCTTTTCATCCTTTCTGTTGCATTTTATATTTTCCAGATCTTTGCTTTCAACAAACTTATGATCATCGGACTGGATGAGAAACTTGCAAAGGCACACCGGATCAAAACTGCCTTGTATGAGTTCATTTATGTGGCACTTCTTGCACTTACAGTCATTGTAGCAGTTCGGGCAGCGGGGGTATTGCTTGTAACGGCACTGCTTATTGTGCCGTCTGCAGCGGCGCGGAATCTTGCCTCCAGTGCGGGAAAGATGTTCTTTCTTGCACTGGCAACAGGCTTGTTTTCCGGGATTACAGGTTTACTGCTTTCTGCACAGGAATCCATCAATGCTTCTTCCGGAGCCATGATCGTGCTTGTAGCAAGTGCCATATTTCTTGTTACGCTTTTTCTGCAGAAGAAAGGATAAATCACCCGAACCGGATCCTGTCAGAAATACAAAACGGGCAGGATCATGCCATTTGCAGGTCGATCAGGCGTAAAAAATTCTCCCGGAAAATCATTCTTCTTTCCTCGTCTGTAAGGTGTTCAAAAAGAACTGCCGCAACATACATACCGCAATTCATCACAGGGAAATCCGTTCCGAAGAGGATCCTTTCAGGTCCCAGCATCTCCACACCTTTCTTCAGCATACCCCATCTGGTAAGTCCGGTTCCGGAAATATCAAAATACAAATTGGGATATTTCTGTGCAAGAGTATAATTGCCAACGATAGAAGCATACCCGGGATGTGCCACAAGCAGTTTCAGACGGGGAAAGTTTTTGACGATCATTTCAATATCTTCCAGATCGCTGTTATGATGGATATTCAGAACCATTCCCAGATCCTGGGCAAGCTCCATGACCTGAAGCAGTCCTCCGGCATAATATTTTGTATAATTCATCACATAACCGGCAATTTCCCCTACCATACGGAAACCCATATCATAAAATTTCTGTACTTCCGCACAGGATTCCTCCGGGAAATTGGGATGGACATTTACTCCGGGCAGAAATTGATCCGGATAGGCATTATGGACTTCCAGCACCCTTCTGTTACACTCTTTTATCACAGAAAAATCGCTGCCGTCATTATGAATATTGAATGCGCCGCAGTTGAGAACGATCCCCGCCCGTTTCTGTTCAGCAAAAAATTCATCATAATTTACCGGAATATCCAGCCCGAAATCCCGGTCATGGGCAAGATAAGGGTGCATGTGGGCGTCAATGATGCCATATTCGGGCAGATCCATAAATTTCATTTGTTTTTTCTCCAGTATTCCATACATTCCCATTCGGCAAAAAATTGCAATTTTCAGCAGAAAAATATAATCTTCTTTAATGTACTTTTTTTCTGTGGAAAATACAAACGGAAAAACTGTATATTTCCTGTTTTTTCTGTTGACAGAAAGTTCCGGCAACTCTTTTTTTCCTGCAAAAATTTTATACAGCAACAGAATTTTTTAACAGAAACCGGGAATTATTTTCTGCTGAAAACTTGAATTTTGCATTTTCAGATATATATTCATAAAAGGAAATCAAACAACAGGAGTATAAAATATGCAGAAACTGCCCGGCGGCAACGAAACCATCCTTCTTGTGGACGATCAGGAAACGGTATGGGACTTTCTTATTGAGGCATTACAGAATCTGGGGTATTCTGTTATTCTTGCGGAAAACGGGTTGGATGCTGTGGAGATCTGCAAGGAAAATCCCGGAGAGATCGATCTGGTGCTGTTGGATATGATCATGCCGAAACTTGGCGGTCATGGGGCTTTTTACCAGATCAAAGCCGTGGATCCCAATATCAAGATCCTTCTTTCCAGCGGTTTTGTGGCACAGGAGGCAGTGGATGATCTTCTGGCGAACGGGGCAGCAGGTTTTCTGCCGAAACCTCACAGGATCAAAACTCTTGCAGAAGAGTTGCGCCGTATTCTGGATGGGGATAACGCTCCTGCAAAGCAATGAAGAGTTTTTTAAACTCAACAGAAAAGACCGGATGGAATTTTTCCCCTTCCGGTCTTTTTGTCTGCTGAAAAAATCCTCAATCAATGACCTCATCGGCAGGATAGTCGATGAAGGGATTGTTTTTCTTTTCAAATCCGATGGTGGTGCTGTAGCCGTGACCCGGAAAGACTTCCACACTGTCATCATATTTTGACAGAATGTTTTTCAGAGAGGAAAGCAATGCGGCTGTATTGCCTCCGGGAAGGTCTGTTCTGCCCACGGATGCCCGGAAAAGTGTATCCCCGGAAAAGAGGGCATTGTATGCGGCAAAATAATAACAGACTCCTCCGGGGGTGTGACCGGGGGTATGCAGTATTTCAAGGGCGGGATCTTCCGGCGGAAATACTGCCGGTGCAGGCAGATCTGTTGCTGCCGGATAATAGGGCGGCAATGCATTGGAGGCACTGTTATACATTTCCTCATCAGACGGATGGATATAAAGACGCTTTACATTCAGAAGTTTCGCGCATTTGCCTGCACAGGCAATATGGTCGATGTGGGCATGAGTGAATAAAATCACATTCTCTTCACAGGAAAATTTTTTCGCAGCTTCCGCAATATCTTCCGGATCTCCGCCCGGATCAATGATATAAAGTATCTTTCCTCCGGGTGAGGGGACCAGATAACAATTCACTTCAAACATCCCTACCGGGACCATTTCAAATTTTCTGCTCATAATATATCCCTTCCTGCTTATATTTTCAAATACCGTCAAATCTTTTCCCCGGGATGTCATTTCCGTACTGATCCCGTCTGGGTGTGAATATCTCCAATTCATCTTCTCTGTTGCCTGATGCACTTTTAGGCTTGCCCACGCAATAGAACATCACTTGAAAACGCTGTGCCGCTTCTCCATTTTTTTCCCAGGGACGCACATATTCCAGATCCAATGCTGCCTTCCCCGGAGCGATCACCTCGAATTTTAAAAGACGCGTTCCCGGCTTTCCCGCAGTTTTTTCTCCTGTGGGAGAAAGAAACGAATCCCGGCACAAGCCCAGAACGACCGGATCAAAGGCAGTTGCAAAACGCCATTGATAACCGGTGGTGGGATTTCCGGGCAGGGTCACTGTGATGAAACTGCCGGTTTTTACCTCAAATGTTCTACCGGAATCCTGCTGTGTCAGATGAAGTTCCCCCGGCGAAAAACAGCCGCAGAGAAAAAAAAGAAGCGGAAGAAAATACAAAAATAATGCTTTACGGGATAGTATTCTTTCTGTCATGTCTCTCTCCTTCTGTCTTTCTTTATCCGCCGGATAATTTACATTGGAGAAGAGTTTTTTCAAGGTGCAGAGCTGCAATATTTTCAAAAATAATGTACGGAATCCTGCTGTAACAGGTGAAAAGAGTACAGAATATTGATATTTTTTTTATTATTGACTTGCAATGAAATAAAAATGAAGGTATATTCTATAATCCGTTTAATTTGAAACAGTACAGGAAAATGAAAATGAAGATTTTTTCAGAGGGGAAACTGAAAAATGTTTTTACCGCATTCCTTCCGGCATGCGGCTCTCTTCCTGTGCTTGCTGCCCTCCTTGTATCTTTTGTTGTACCCGTAGTGGTGCTTCTTGTACTTGCAGGCCGAGTTTGACGGACCGCGTTGTTTTCCGTCAAGGATAAAAAACACCGCGGTCCGCACCCCACAAAAAACCTGATAAGGGGAAAAAGACTTTTGCGTGTTTTCCTGACGGAGATCCGGACATTCTGAAGAAAAATGTCAACTGGACGATCTCAAATAAAAAGGAAAAAAAATGTGTAGGAAAGAACAGAATGGGAAAGAGGAGGATTTCCGTATCTTTCAGGAATATCTCACTTTGGAAAAAGATGAAAATGGAGCCGTAAAAGGCGGCGTGTTCCATTATCCGGAAAATTTCAATTTTGCTTATGATGTGCTTGACCGCATCGCAGAAAAGACTCCGGATAAACCTGCTCTTATCTGGGTGGGGGACGATTTTTCAGAAAAGGTTTTTTCATTCAGGGAAATATCCCTTCTTTCCATGCAGGCAGCCAATTTTCTTACAGCCCGGGGGATACGGAAAGGGGATCATGTGGCACTTGCTCTGCGCCGCAACTGGCAGTTCTGGATCATTATGATGGCCTGTACCCGGATCGGAGCAGTTGCTGTTATGCTCAACAATCAGCTTCTTGTCCATGATTTTCAATACCGTTTTGAAAAGACCGGAGCGGTTGCAGTTATCTGTTCAGCTATGGACAGAACGATTGAAGAGGCTTCTGCTGCCGCAGAAAAATGTCCCGCTGTAAAAGTGCGGATCAGTACATGCGGTTCAAGAAATTCCTGGCTCTCCTTTGATGATGAATTTACAAAATATCCGGCTTCTTTCCCCCGTAATGAACAGCACCGGGCAACAGATCCCCTTCTTATTTTCTTCAGTTCCGGAACAACAGGTTTTCCAAAAGGGATCATCCATACCCATACCTATCCGCTGGGACATACCATGACTGCATACTGGTGGCAGCAGGTGAATCCCGGGGGAGTTCATCTTACCATTTCCGATACCGGATGGGCAAAAGCCATGTGGGGCAAACTTTTCGGACAATGGCTGTGTGAAGGGGCTGTTTTTGTTTATGATTTTGACCGTTTCCATGCGTCAAAGATCCTGCCCATGTTCCGGAAATACAATATCACCACTTTCTGCGCCCCGGCAACGATGTTCCGTTTCTTCATAAGAGAAGATCTTTCCCATTATGATTTTTCTTCTCTGGAGCATGTGGGGATGGCAGGAGAGGCTCTCAATCCGGAAGTCATGAACCGTTTTGCTCTTCTTACCGGTCAGATGATCCATGAGGGGTTCGGGCAATCGGAATCCACTGTCCTTATTGCCGCCGGACGCAATGTTTCTCCCAAAGCAGGATCCATGGGAAAACCCAATCCTCTTTATCCTGTCGTACTGCTCGATCCCGATGGGAAGCAGATCCCCCGGGGGGAGACCGGGGAAATATGTATAAAGGCAGAACCCGGTGAGATCCCCGGACTTTTTGTGGGATATTACGGGGATGAAGAGGAAACACTCCGGGTGTGGCACGACGGATATTATCACACCGGGGATACCGCATGGTGCGATGATGATGGATACTACTGGTATGTGGGAAGAGTGGATGATGTGATCAAATCTTCCGGATACAGGATCGGTCCCTTTGAGATCGAAAGCACCCTTATGGAACTTCCTTACGTGCTGGAATGCGGTGTGGTGGGGGCCCCTGATCCCATCCGCGGTCAGGCAGTGAAGGCATATATCGTTCTTACCAAAGGCAAAGAATTCCGAATGCATCAACTGCGCGTATTGTGGTGCAAAATCTGCAGGCGACAGAAAAAATAAAAGAATTTGCAACTACAAAAAAA
>JAFVRL010000126.1 GCA_017504325.1 Lentisphaeria bacterium
GGCGATGACGATGTGCTTCTGGGAGCATTGAAAGCATACGAAGAATCCAAAAGAAAAGATGTAAAACTCTTTATCGGCGGCGGAGGCGCAAAACTCATCATCAAAAAAATCGTGGATAAAGATCCCCTCATCCCGGTCAATGTCACCTATCCTCCCCGTATGATCGCTTACGGTATGGAATATACCATTGAGAAGATCCTGGGCAAAAAAGAGATCAAAGAGAAAAAGATCATTATTCCTGCTGAAGTCATCACAAGGGAAAATGCGTCCACCTTCTACTTCCCCGATTCCATCTACTGATCCCTCCCGGCAAGTTACCTCATACAGGAACTTTCTTTCCCGGCGGAAACAGAAAGTTCCTGTTATGGATCAAAATCCATCAGACCAGTTCCAGAAGTACGATCTCCGGGGGCGCAAAAAGCCTGCCGTGGATAAATGTGGTTCCGATGCCGCAACTCACATACATCTTTGCTTTTTTTTCCACATGCTCATACCACGCCATTTCCAGCTTTTTACCGCTGTATGTGGAAGTCCGGAATGCACCGAAAAGAGGCATACGGATCTGTCCTCCGTGCGTATGCCCGCAAAGGAAAAGATCATTTTCCCGGATCAGCCTGCTGCCGATCCTCCCCGTTACGGCATCCGGGCTGTGAACAGCAATCACCCTTGCGATGCTTTCCTTTGCAGTTTCTTCCGGCAGTGAAAACAGGGGATAACCCATTCTTGCATCATCCATGCCGTATAAATAAAGATCGTCCCGGAGAAATACTCCCTCATTGACAAGCAATTTCACGGATGACTCTTCCAGCATTTTTTTCCGGCGGGCATAGGAAAGAGCTGTATTGCCTTTCTTATCCCAGTTACCGTATATGGCAAACTTCTGTTTTACATCCAGAGAAGCAAAAAGTGCCGCTCCTTCCGGCAGCAGCGCGCTTTCCCCCGCAAGATCCCCCCCGAAAATAAGTGCATCCGGCAAAGTCATCCGGATCGCCTGCCGGAGATTTTCCAGGATAAGGGAACTGCCTTTCCATTTTACATAAGGGAAAAAACTTCTGCTTGCAGCATTGCGTATATGGGTATCTGTAAAAAAAAGGATCCGGAAAGGAGTTTTTTTACCGGCGGGATTCAGGGAAAGAGTGAACCTTTTAAGCAGAAAATTGCCGGGTAGAAATTCCCCCCGGCAATTCAACAAAGAAACAGAGGAAAGACGGCTCCAGTTCCGCCGTTCTTTCCGGATGATGCTTTTCTGTGTCAGAAAACGCGTTTTCACACTTCAGCGGCAAGGCTGTTGACAAGTTCACTGTCAAGCGCAGAGATCTTGACGACTTCAGCAGTACCGCCTTCAGGCAGAGTAAGACTTTCCCCGGCTTTTTTTCCGAGAAGAGCTTTACCGAGAGCTGTATTGTAAGCAATAAGATTTGCTTCCGGTTTTCCGTCAAAAGCACCGACAAAACTGTAAGTCAGAGTTTTGCTGTCAGCAGTTTTCAAAGTGACCTGTGTGGCAATGGCAACCATTTCCAGAGTGGGTTTAAGTTCGGCAAAGTCAATGGGCTGAACAGTAGCAAGCTGATTTTCCAGTTCGCTTCTGCGTTTGCGGAGGATGCTTCTCTGCAGTTTGGCGGCATCGTATTCTGCGTTTTCACTCAAGTCACCGAAAGCTCTGGCGGTCTCAATGGCTTTCACATTTTCAGGGATCTTCACTCTTACAAGTTCTTCCAGTTCGTTGGCAAGACGCTTATAAGAAGCCAGTGAAGTCATAAGGACAGAATCATCTGCCTGTTCTTCCTCTTTACTGCCGAGAACTTTTCTTCCTTCGCCGCTTTCCAGTCTTGCTTTAAGTGCATCAGAATTACGGGAAAGTTTCACCAGCAGACTCTGACATTCTCCCATCTGCATATTGCGCATTTTCTGCACCGCATAAATGAGAGAAGCTACATTGTCTCCGGCATTTTCAATGACAAGTTTCTGGAAATCCGGTTTATCAAAAAGAAGTTTCTTCAATTCTCTCTGTGCAGCCGCCCACTCTTTGGGCAGACCGTCTTCTGAAAGAACACGGGAAATATTTGCCATATTGACATACTCTTTGAGTTCACCGAATTTGGCTTTGTTTTTCCAGATGAAGAGCAGCACATCGCCGCTGACCTTATCGGAAGCATAAATAGCATCCATCACATCGTTGGCAGTAAGAAATTCCATCAGGGAAGTCATACAGCGGAGAGGAAGGAGAGTAAAGAGTTTTGCCATTTCATAGCGGGTATAGAGACTGCCGGCACTTTTAATGAATCCGGCAAGCAGTTTTACTGCAAGTCTGCCCCACATTTCCAGATTTTTGAGGGGAACACTTCCATTGATTGCAGCAGGGAAGAAAGGCACCTTGCCCCGCAGCGGGGAGAACATCGTCTTCAGGATCTCTTCATTTCCTGCATTGGAAAGCATGGCAATGGTCTCTGCCAGTGTGGCAAGATCCTTGGGAGGCATATTGGGACGGATACGGGAGAACAGAAGCGCAAGTTTGGCTGCGGCGGCATCATCTACCGAAATATCCCCTTCGCCGGAAGCGGAAAGGAGAGTATAGAGTTCAAGGATACTGCGGGCATCCCGGAAGGAACGGCCCTTCTGACTGCTGTGGGCGGGAGCGGCATCTGTCCACCATTTTTCAAACCCGTCAGCGGAAAGAACTGTCGGTACGAACATCTTTTCCAGAAGAGAACGCATTTTTTCTTCGCTGATACCGCCAATGGAGTGTTTGGCAAGAATTTCCCGGCAATATGCCGCATTCTTCAGTGTGGCGGAATTGGCTGCAATGAGATTGGTCATTTCGATATGCTGTTCAAAGAAAAGACAGCCGGTAAGAGCTGTGGCAAGAGGAATAGAGACCTTGTTATTTGTATTGAAAGCATTTACAGCGATGGTCGCCATGACTTTATCCAGATTGACCATTCTGCCCCAGCCTTTGGATTCCGACTGACTGGATTCCGGCTGATAGATATAGGCATTGGTTTTAAGTTTCTGCAGCTTTTTGATCCTTGCAGCCACAGAGTTTACGGCGATCCCGGTATCTCTTGCACCGATGGCTTTGGTGACTGCAACACTGGAGATATAGGGCGGGAGCAAACGGCGTGCAGCGTCATTGAGGGCTGTGCGGAAGAGAGGAGTATCCAATACGGAAAGTTCAGCCAGGGCAAGACAGACTTCCGCCTTTTTGTCGGAAGCACTTACAGATTCATCCCACTCCTGGAAAAGAAGATTGAAGTTTTCAGCAGCACTCTTGAGAATATCGTGTTCACAATCCCGTATTCCGGCAAGCAGTTCCTCCA
>JAFVRL010000127.1 GCA_017504325.1 Lentisphaeria bacterium
AGCCTTGATAAGGGGTTTGGTTTCCTCTTTTTCGCTTTCGTTCTCATTGAGATAACCACGGATGATGATACAGGGGTAATTGAAACTCTTATAAGTAAGTTTTTCCGCTTCTTCCAACTGATCTTTCAGGAACTCTTCGGAATGAAGTTTAGGTGCTTTCACATCCCAGCCCAGAGTTTCCTCCCAGACGAAAAATCCCATTTTATTGCAGAGATCCAGAAATACTTTCCGCTGGGGATAGTGACTGCCCCGGATGAAGTTGAAGCCCGCTTCCTTCAGAAGTTTCAGATCGTAGGCGATGAGCTGTGCAGGCATGGCGGCACCGAATGTGGGATGACTTTCATGCCGATTTACGCCGTACAATTTTACTCTTCTGCCGTTGACAAGGATGTTTCTTCCTTCTGTCCAGACACTTCTTATACCGAATGTTTCTGTCTTTTCATCCCCTTCCGGAAGGGTGATTGTAACGGTATGCAGATTGGGGGTATCTGCGTTCCATAATTTATATTGGGGGAGGGTGATCTCCATTTCCAGTTTGCCGTCAGCAAAATCCCCCTCAAGAGTGTAGCCGGTATCAAAGGCGATCTTCGCTTTTCCCGTATAATTTCTGCTTGCTTCCCCCCACAGACGGATCTTTCCTGTTTTGTAGTCCTCTGTTGCAATACGGATGGCGGTTATATGTGTGGGATCAAGCCTTGTGATGGTCACATCCCCATAGACCCCGCCGTAACCGAAAAAGTCGTTATAGGGGGCAAACTGGGCATTGTACTGATTGTTCAGAATAAGAGTGAGAGTGTGTTCCTTCTCTTCTCCGGCATCAAAGATAAAGTTTTCCGGCATATAGGCAAATTTCATAAAGCCGATCTTTTTATCATCGAAATATACTTCGCAGTCCAGACCCGCCCCGTCAATGAAAAGTTCCACCGTTCCGCCGGTAAAAACCTTTCTTGTAAGGACAGCATATCCTCTTTTCCCGCAATGGGGTTCCATAAGGTCAAAACAGCCGGGAACAGGCATAAATTCATTTGTTGCAACGGGAAGAACAGGTTTTTCCGCCCCGATATAGGCAAAAGCCCAGATTCCGTTCAGATTTTCCGTCTTTCTCATTCTTTTCCTTTCTGTAACATCTTTTTATATATTTGGAAATACATTCATTCTTTCATTTGAAAAGTATAGAATTTAACCGTATAGTATATTATAGACTGAAAAATATGTTTTGCAAGAGTAAAATTGTGATATGGAAGGGTAAAATTGTAACATGGAAACATCAATAAGAAAAATCGTTTTCTGGGGGGTGGATAATTCATTGGATCTCTATGTGCGTTCCTGCGGAGATTTTACCCTCATCCCCGGAGATCCCGAACAGGAACGCAATGTGGATTTCGGTGAAATATTCTGGCCGGTAAGCGGCAGCGGAAAATTTGTTTTTCACGGCAGGACTTATACTGTGAAACCGGGGATGGTGTGGTATTATCCGCCGGGGTCCCTGCATAAATATTATCCCTTTGAACTTTTTCATTACTGCTGGGTATCGGTTGCCGGGGAACAGGCAAAGAATTTTTTTCAACTTACCGGACTTGTACCGGGGATAAACAAGGCGGGAAACTGTCCCGTGCATCTTTTTACTTACCTGCTCAATGATTTACAGATCCATACGGCTGTCCACCGGGTCAATGCACTTAATACCGCTTTCCAGATCCTTACCCAGATCCCTCTGTCAAGACATTTTTCCGCCCGTCCGGAAAAATCCATGAAGGAGGTAAGAAATCTTATCGAATCATCTTTTGCCGATCCGGATCTTTCTGTGGAACGCCTTGCGGAAAATCTCAATATGCACCGGGGCAGTTTGAGCCGTGCCTTCAGCAAGGCATACGGGACAAGTATTTCCGATTATATCATCCATACCCGTCTTCAGGCGGCGATGACCATGCTGAAAGAGAGTTCTTTATCCATCCGTGAGATCGCTGAAAACTGCGGTTTTTCCTCCGGTAATTATTTTGCCAAGGTCTTTTCCGCCAAAACTTCCCTTACTCCGAAAAAGTTCCGGGATACTTATAAAACAGAATGATCTGTGTCCTTTTACAGTTCCCTGGAGATATTTTTACCGGAAGTTTCTTTTGCTTTCCAGCAGAGATACAGCATGGGAAGAACCATAAGAAGGATGACAAACCACAAAAGCAGATACGCTTTCGGCGGATAATGGATGATCCCGGATGCCTGGATGCTTGCTTCCGACCGGAAGAGATCCAGCAGCAATCCGGCGACAAAGGAGAAAAAGGCTATACAGATATTCCCGAAGAAATTTCCTGCTCCAACGGCAAGGGCGGTATTTTCCTCCGGGTTATATTCTTTTACCATTGCCGTAAAGATCCCGGAAAAACCGTACCCCGCCGCCATGATGAAAAACGCAGCGGCAAAAAGCCAGAAGGGCCCGTTGAACAATATCCCGCAGCTTAACATAAGACAGCTTGCCAGCTGGAAAACCGCACTGGAAACGATAAAAGGTTTGCGTCTGTTGCCTATGGCAAAACTTACGGTTCCAATAAGACACATTTCGGTCAATGTAATGGCAGAACAGATCAAAATCACATTTGCCGCCTGACTTGATGAGCATTTTGTCACATCTTCCAGAAACTTTTTCCCGATGACACCCTGTACGAAAAAGAAGATGGCAAGATTGCATGCCATGCAGTAATATAACTTCAGACAGGGCCTGTTTTTAAAGATTGTGAGATATGTTTTCAGACTTATGGGAACTGGTTTGATCTCCGGACGGGCGGTTTTTGCAAAACAGACAAGGAAGCCGGCAAGAAAAACAGCAATAACTGCGGCGATCCCGCTGAACGTCTGCCGCCAGGAGAATGTTTCGCAGAAATAGACAAGGGGACTTGTGGAAAGCATACTTCCG
>JAFVRL010000128.1 GCA_017504325.1 Lentisphaeria bacterium
GGAGTAAAAGGTGATGCAGGTGCAAAATGATGGAACGGGATTTTTCCAACATAAAAGATCCTGTCGTACATTTCCGTGATTTGACTTTGAGTTATGGCAATGTCCTTGCACTGGATCATGTGTCATTGGATCTGCCTGCCAGAACTCTTATAGGACTTATCGGCCCGGACGGTGTGGGAAAATCCACACTTCTTTCCCTTGTGACCGGGGCGCATGCCATGCAGGAAGGTTCTCTCTTTGTGCTTGGCGGAGATATGCGGGATAAGTCCCACCGGAACCGGATATGCCCGCGGATCGCCTACATGCCCCAGGGACTGGGAAAAAATCTTTATTTTACACTTACTGTTGAAGAAAATCTCCAGTTTTTCGGGCGTCTTTTCGGGCATAACAGTGCAGAATGCCGCCGCCGGATCGACCGTTTGACTAAAAGTACAGGATTATATCCGTTTCTTGACCGGCCCGCAGGGAAACTCTCCGGCGGGATGAAACAGAAACTCGGTTTATGCTGTTCCCTTATCCATGACCCGGATCTTCTGATCCTTGATGAACCCACTACCGGAGTCGATCCTCTTGCCAGACGGCAATTCTGGGATCTTGTGGATTCCATACGGGAGGAACAGCCGGGTATGAGTGTGGTCGTGGCAACGGCATACATGGATGAAGCACAGAGATTTGAATATCTCATTGCCATGGATGACGGAAAGATCCTGGATACAGGAACACCGGAAGAGATCCTGAAAAAGACCGGACGGCCCAATCTGGATGCCGCTTTTATCCAGCTTCTGCCCGAATCCAAAAGAGCCGGCCACAAGGAATTGACTGTACCGCCGCTTGAGATCCTTCCGGAAGAAGGGTATGCGATCGAGGCGGAGGGACTTACCAGAAAATTCGGCTCATTTGTGGCTGTGGATCATGTAAGTTTCAAAATAAGGAGCGGAGAGATCTTCGGCTTTTTAGGTTCCAACGGCTGCGGTAAGACCACTACCATGCGTATGCTTACCGGACTTCTGCCTGCAACCGGGGGAAATGCAAAACTTTTCGGTAACCCGGTTTCCGGAAACACCATGGCGATCCGTCAGAATCTGGGGTATTTGACGCAGCTTTTGTCTCTATACGGAGATCTTTCCTGCCGTCAGAACCTCTTTCTCTATGCCAGACTTTACGGAATACCGGAAGAAAAGGTTGCCTCCAGTGTGGAGGAGATGCTGGAACGCTTCCAGTTGAAGGAGATCGAGAATACATTGCCGAAAAATCTTCCTCTGGGGTTGAAACAGCGTCTCTCTCTTGCTGCGGCAGTCATCCACCATCCCAAAATACTCATTCTGGACGAACCTACATCCGGTGTGGATCCGGTGGCAAGGGATCTTTTCTGGGAACTTATTATTGAACTCTCCCGGCGGGATAAAGTAACCATCTTCATTACGACCCACTTTATGAATGAAGCGGAACGCTGTGACCGGATCTCTCTCATGCATTGCGGTAAATCCCTGGTATGTGATACGCCGGATCAAATCGTGAAAAACCGTAATGCCGCTACTCTGGAAGAAGCCTTCATCGGTTATCTGGAAGATGCCGACCCTGCCTCCAATAAACGGGAAAAAGTGGTGATTGCCACCTCCGGCGATGCAGAGAAAAAAGATACGGGGACGTCCCCGGAAAAGAAACATTCCTTCTTCCGGCGTTACTTTGATCTGCAGAGATATTTTACCTGTGCATGGCGGGAAAATCTTGAATTGCTCCGGGATCCCATCCGTGCCACTCTCGCTTTATTTGGTGCAATGCTTTTGATGCTGGTCATGGGATTCGGGATCAATATGGATGTGGAAGATCTTACTTTTGCTGTACTGGACAGGGATCAGACCACCATCAGCCAGAACTATACTCTCAACATTGCCGGTTCCCGGTATTTCCATGAGAAAAAGCCTGTGAAGGATTACCATGATCTGGACAGACGCATGAAAAACGGTGAACTCAATCTGGTTGTGGAACTTCCACCGGGATTCGGGAAAGATGTGGAACATGGTTTGTCCCCGGAAGTCTCTTTCTGGATCGACGGGGCAATGCCCCAGAGGGCGGAGACCATCAATGGGTATGTGAAATCCCTTCACAACCAATGGCTGCAGGAACAGCAGAAAAAATTGCCGAACGGCGGGCAGAAGGAGAAATTCCGTATTGAGACAAGATACCGTTACAATCCGGATGTTTTGAGTCTGCCTGCCATGGTGCCGGCAGTCATTCCCATCCTCCTTATGATGATCCCCGCCATCCTTGCTGCGCTTTCTGTTGTCCGGGAAAAAGAGATGGGATCAGTGATCAATCTTTATGTGACGCCGTTAAGCAGAGGGGAATTTCTGTTGGGGAAACAATTACCTTATGTACTTTTTTCTGCTTTAAGTGCATTTCTGCTTGTGGTCATGGCGGTGATCGTTTTTGATGTGCCGGTAAAAGGAAGTTTATTTACGCTTCTTATTGCTCTGGTTTTGTACTGTGTTCTTTCCACAGGGTTTGGTTTTCTTGCTTCTTCTGTAACAAACAGTCAGATCGCGGTGATCTTTATGACTCTCCTTGCTACGACTCTGCCTGCCACACAGATGTGCGGGATGATGAATCCGGTGGAAACCCAGACGGGCATAGCACGGATCATCGGAGAAATTTATCCCACCACCTACATGCTGCAGATCAGCAGGGGCGTATTCAATAAAGCATTGTATCTCAAAGATCTTTATATGCCTTTACTGGTACTTCTTGCCGAGATCCCCTGCATACTTCTTCTGGGGATATTTTTGCAGAGAAAACAGGAAAAGTGAGGTTGCTATGTTGAAAAGAACTGTGAAAAACATATATTGTCTCGGGGTAAAAGAGTTGATAAGCCTTTTCCGGGATTATCTTCTTCTCATCCTTATCGTTTACTCCTTTTCTGCGGCGATCGTAGTGGCTTCACGGGGAAAACCCGATTCCCTGAAATCTGCCGCCATTGCTGTCGTGGATGAGGATCATTCCCGGCTTTCCCGGAAAATCGCCGATGCCTTTTTCCCTCCCATGTTCATTCCCGCAAAAGAGATCCCAAGAAATATGATCGACCGGGAAATGGATACGGGTGCCTATACATTCGTCCTGGTCATCCCGGTAAATTTTGAACGGGATCTGCTTGCCGGAAGAGATCCGGAAATCCAGTTGAATGTGGATGCCACAAGGATGGCGCAGGCGTTCACCGGGGCGGGATATATTCAGCAGATCATAAATGGGGAGGTCAATGATTATCTGCAAATAAAGGATACAGATTCCCTTGCCCGCACGGTAATCCGCAACCGGTTCAACCCCAACCTTACCCAGGGGTGGTTTGAAGCCGCGGTGCAGCTGGTGAACAATATTACCATGCTTGCCATCATTCTTACCGGGGCCGCTTTGATCAAAGAACGGGAAAACGGAACTCTGGAGCATCTTCTTGTCATGCCTGTGAATGCTTTTGAGATCATGGCATCGAAGATCTGGTCTATGATGGCGGTGGTGCTTTTTGCCGCGACTCTTTCCGTGATCTTTGTCGTACATATCTTTCTTGCTGTTCCCATTGAAGGATCCATTCTGCTTTTTGTCGTCGGAGTGGCTCTGCATCTTTTTGCCGCAACATCTCTGGGGATCTTTCTTGCCTGTATCGCCCAGAACATGCCGCAACTGGGGATGCTGCTCATCCTTATTCTTCTGCCGTTACAGATGCTTTCCGGCGGGATGACACCCAAGGAAAGTATGCCTGAATGGATACAGCATGTTATGCAGATTGCTCCCACCACTCATTTTGTGGAATTCAGTCAGGCGATCCTTTACCGCGGGGCGGGACTTTCTGTGGTATGGCTGCCGTTTCTGAAACTTCTTATCATCGGCGGGATCCTTTTTCTCATCTCATTGAGCCGGTTCCGTAAGTCTGTTGCGTAAGGATAAAGTGGATGAAGCAGTACATTTTTTTCGGCGGTACATTTGACCCTGTTCACAATGGACACCTTGCTGTTGCCGGGCGTGCCGCCGGAATATTCGGGGCAGATGGGAGTGTCCTCCTTGCCCCGGCTTTTGTTCCTCCCCATAAAGATGCCGGTAAGATCCTTTCTTTTGAACACCGGTTGAATATGGTGCAGTGCGCTGTCAGCGGGAAAGAAAATCTGCAGGTATGTACGATTGAAAGGGAACGGGAAGGCAAATCCTATTCCTTTGATACTCTGCATATTTTACATACTCTTCATCCGGAAGATCAGATCAATCTGCTTATCGGCGGTGACAGTCTTTTACAATTACATTCCTGGTACAGAGCAAAAGATCTTGTCCGGGATTTCCGTATCATTGTTTATCCCCGGCCCGGTGAAGAACCGGATAAAGCAATGCTGCGGAGGTACTGGACAGAAGAGGAAACGGAAAAGCTCCTTTCATTTGTATTGAAAGATGTTCCGTTGTTTCCGGTTTCCTCCACTTCCATAAGGGAGATGTACCGCAGCGGCAGAAGAGAAGAAGCGGAAAAGTATGTTCCGGAAAAAGTTGCTTCCTATATCCGGAAAAATCTTCTTTATTTTTCCTGAAGAATTTTTTACAATGTGATCTGCAGAACTCTTTCCGCATTTTTGCAGAAGATCATTTCATTGATCTCATCGCCAAGATCCAGACTCAAGACATCCTCCACCGCATCTTTGTGCCGTACTGCCGGATAATCACTGGCAAACAATACTTTTTCCGGGCCGTGGGCAAGTACCATTTTTCTGGTTTTCTCCCTGCCGATATAGCGGATGGTACTGGATATATCCATATAGACCGGAGTGCCGATAAGATATTTCCATGCCTCCTCCCAGACCGAATAGCCTCCCATGTGGGCGGCTATGATCTTATGCCGGGGGAATGCACGCACAACATTGCGCAATCTGTCCGGGGAGGAGAGTGGTGATTTTCTGTCTCCGATATGAAAAAGCATGGGCAGATCTTCTCCCGCAGCCTCATAGATTGGCATCATTTTCGGATCATCCACATAAAATCCCTGAAAATCTGTATGGAATTTCAACCCTTTCAAACCGAGCAGACGCAGCCTGTTCAATTCTGCTGCATAATCGGCAAAATCCCGGTGTATCGTGCCGAAGCCGATAAAAAGATGCGGGTATTTGTTCTGCAGGGAGGCAATATAGTTGTTGATATTGCGTACCTGCGCCTCTTTTGTGGCAGAGGAAAAGATGATACACCTGGTGATATCCGCTTCAAGCACGCTGGAGACAAGATCCTGCTCGGTGCCTGTTCCAAGCCATTTACATTCATAATAATTTTCCAGATGACTCACCGCTTTTTCTGCGATATTTTCTCCGAAACTTAACGTCTCTTAAGTGAATACGAATCATAAATCAAACAAAAGCGGAGCTTTTGAACGATAACTTTTCACTCTTCACTATTCACTCTTCACTGAATAAGGTAGTAGAC
>JAFVRL010000129.1 GCA_017504325.1 Lentisphaeria bacterium
GTGTGACAGAAGATCTTTTTTTATTCCGGAAAAGAGAATGAAAAAAAAGAGGCTGCGATGCATATTCCTCTCCGTTTTGCAGCAGCCTCCTCCTTAAAAAATCAGGAACACAGGGTCATTTCTTTTTACATTGGTCATACGCCCAAAGGATCGTATTTTCAATGACCTCTTCTGTGGTCAGATGAGGTTTATAGCCAAGATCTCTGTATGCTTTTTCCATTGTGAAACACATGTGCATGGCATGGAAACGCAACCAGAACTCATCTACTTTTTCGCCGTATTTTGCTTTCATTTCCCCGACGGAGAGGTGATGGAGTTCCAGTTTTTTACCAAAGGCTTCCCCCATGATGGAAAAATATCTGTCCAGAGTTACTGCTTTTTCCTGGGCAATATTATAACATTCCCCCACAGTTATTGTTCTGTTTTCCATGGCAAGGCGGAAGGAGACCGCCAAATCATACACATGGATGGGCTGGACAAGAGCCTGTCCGTCATTGACCACATCCAGCGGGGCTCCGGAGGCTATATCAAGGGCAAAATCACTTCTTCTGTCTCCCAGATTATCCAGAGGATAACAGCCGGGGGAACAGATATATGCAGACCGGATCACTGTTGCCGGAAATCCTTTTTCATGGAAAAGACGCATTACTTCCCTGTCTGTATCGATCTTTTCAGAACCATTGGGAAAAAGTCTCCCTTCAAAAGGTGCATTTTCGTCGCAGGGGATATAGGGCAGGGGGGTATAAAGAGCTACTGAACTGCAATGCAGATAATGTTTGAGTCTTTTGGCATATTTTGCGACATAGCTGACACTGTGCATGGTGGGGACAGAATCAATGACGATATCGTACTGATCCATAAAGATCTTCCGCATATCTTCTTCATTGTTTTTATCGGCAATGATATATTTTGCCCCTTCCACCCTTTCATTTGTAAAGCGTTTGCCTCTGGAACAGGCGGTCACATCATAAGAATGGGCGACGAGATCCCGGACGATCCCGCCTCCCAGATAACCGGTTCCGCCGAAAACGATTGCTTTCATCTTTTTACCTCCGTAGATACAGTTGGGGATGATCATGGCTTTTCTCCTTGACAGGTTATTTCCCAGTTGTTTTAAATTCCATTTTGGAAAGGCGTTTCAGATTCTGGATGGTAAAGAGCAATGTCATGGAACCAAGCACCCATGCCATGGCAATGGCACTGCCGAAACGCAAGTTGGTATAGGCTTCTTTGAAGATGTGCAGTTCTGCCACTTCCGTATCGGCACGGCCGAAAGTCATAATGAGGATCATTCCCCCGGATTGGGAGGCGGAGATGAAGGCTCCAACAAAGTTGATGATGATAAGAGCTTTCAATGTGGGAAGAGTCACATGCCATATTTTCTGGAAGAAATTGGCTCCGTCGATCTCGGCAGCTTCGTATGTATCATCCGGCACGCCTTTCAAGGCAGCAAGATAGATCAGGCAGCCGGGACCGGCAGATGCCCAGATGGTGGGGATCACACATGCCATCATCGCCCAGGAGGAGTCCTCCAGCCAGGCAACAGGTTCAAAAGTGATCCCGAAAATGGAGGATATTCCGGCAAGCACCTGATTGAGGATACCGGAGGAACCGCTTTGATAAAAAAGTCTCCACATGAAGATCACCACCAGACCGCTCATTACAGCAGGCAGGTAGAAGATCGTACGGTAGAAAATCTTTCCGCAGGAGACCTCCTGCAAAAGTATGGCGAGAATGATCGGCGCGAGAAATCCTGCTGTAAGAAGATAAGACATATACCGGAATGTGTTCCAGACTGCACTCCACCACTCATCGCTGAACAGGATCCCTGCAAGATTATCCAGTCCCACCCAGGAGCTTTCCCCTACAAATCTGTAATCCTGAAACAATATTTTCGATCCGCTGAACATGGGATAATAGGTCCACAGAAGGATACTTAAAAGAGCCGGCAGCATGATCAGATAGCCCAGCCAGTTCCGTTTGAGATCCCATCCCCGTTTCCTGCCGGAATAGGAGTCCTTCGGAGAAAATACTTTCCAGATATTGTAAATAACAAAACAGAAAAGAGCCAGCAGACATACTGCCACTGCACTGGTTATTTTCAAACGCATCTTCTGAACATCCGGCGGAATATTTCCGATCATCCTGAAATTGGTACGGTCTTCAGCATTTTTCAGGAGTTTCTGCAGAATATCCAACCGTTTTTCCCGTGCCGCCGGATCGTTGCCCGGAGGCAGTTTTCCCTCTCTGGCAAGCTGACGGGCTTCATCAAGAGGTTTGGTCATATAAACATAGACCATCTGACAGTTTTTTCCGTAAGGTTCGGGTTTTCCGTTTTCCAGAGTATCGTTATAAGTATCCTCCCATCCCGGCGGGAAGAACTTCAGATATTCCGTATAGCCGAATTTCCGCAGATACTGGGGACTTACCTGTCTGCCCAGTCCTTCCCTGATCATTACTTCCGTATAGATCTTTCTTGCATGGTCGGAATTGAAAAAGTTGATATATTTCCATGCCGCATCCCGGATCAATTCGGCTTTCACCAGTACGCCGTCTGAATTGCGTCTTGCTGTGATCCCGGCAAAGATCCCGTAAATATTGGCATTTACTTCTGTTGCCCTGATCCCTTTGGGTCCCCGGGGGAAGGGGGCGATCCCTACCAGTGCCGGGTCTGTTCCGCCTCCCATGGCTTTATCATTGAGATAATTGCTGTACATGCCGATCTTTCCTGCGCTCAAGGCAAGGACAACACTTCTGGAATCCGCATTGGCGGTCGTATAACCGTGCTGGGTGATACCATCGGCATCCACCCATTTTTCTGTGAGCAGCCGGATA
>JAFVRL010000130.1 GCA_017504325.1 Lentisphaeria bacterium
ACTCTGCCATTGGAGTTTGGCGTGTTTGAATCTTGCTCTGTAAGTACCATCCGGCGGGGCGATAGCAATGAATGTTCCGGAAAAATTCTTCTTTTTGTAGTATTTGAGAAGATGAATATAATTTTCTTCCGCCGGTAGAAAATGATCTCCCTGTACGCCAAGTTCTTCTCTTCCCAATACCTGAATACCTTTTTTGCTCCATGCTTCATAACAGGAGAGGAAAAAAGGATTCAAAAGACATTTTTTATCGTCGATCCTGTGTCTGTAACAGAGCCGGTTGAAAGAAAGATTCACTCCCGTAATACCGGGATGAATGGCAAATTCCGGAGGAACCTGAAAATTCTGATACGCCATACCCCAGATTGGGGTGGAATTCTTTTTATCCTTTTTTTCCACATATCCGGCAAGGTTATTGAGATAATTCCAGAAACGGCTGGAAATATAACTCTTTTTCCGGTCATTTTCTGAATCTGTTTTTACGCAAACTTCACACTCACACCAGCCGGTTCCATCATCATTGTAAATAAAAACCTCCCCTTTTCCGGCAAGAGGAACAAGATAATTTTTATAAAGATTTTCCCCGCTGATGCGGATCACATCTTTATTTGTGGTACATGGCTGATATGCCTGACGCTCCAGCTTGCGTCTTTTTCCATGGATAAGGGGAAAATATTCCTTGTGATCCCGGAAAAGGGCATCAATACTTTTTTCCTGATTTTTTCCCCAGTAATACCCGGAAAGAAGATTGCTGAAACATGGATTCACAGTCCATTGCGCCCCCCGCTTCTTCAGATCCTCATGCAATTTTTTATGCTGATAGATAACGGGAAGTGTATGGATGGAAAGGTGGTTGCGTACCATCCAATCCCAGGTATCTTTAACATGGGAAAAACTGTTCATAGCATGAAAATTCAATGTTCTCCGGGGAAAAGAAGGCTCTATTTTCTTTTCCCGGAACGTTACTTTCAATACAGGGGAACAGGAAAAATATTCCCCCTCTTTCCCGGGAAATACCCATTCTATATCGGAAATATTCCTTAAAAGTCCATATACTCCAAATAGAACACTTAAAGGCTTTCTTCCTTTTATTGTAAGAGTATTTTTCCCGGCAGTAAGAATATATCCTTCTTCTGCACAGGCAGTATTTTTATCCACAGAAAGAATAATATTTACTTTTCCGGTAATTGTTTCTGAAAGAATGGAAGGCTTTTCTTTGCTTTTGGAGATCTTCTTAAGATAACAGGCAAGTTCTTCTGCCGCATGTTTTTCCACACTTCCTGACTGGACAGGAAGAATAATGACACAATTCATCTTCCCCCGGTCTGCAAGTATAAGATCTCCGTACAGAAAAGAGAGACTCATAAAAAGAAACAGTAAAAACACATTTTTCATTTTTTATTCCTCTTTTCCTGATGATTGTTATTTGGGAATACCGCTGCAGGGATATTCGCTTGGGCCTTGTAAATAGACACGCCACACGCCATAGACGATCTGGGGACGGGTCGCAGCATTTGCAGGCTGATTTTTTTCCTTTAACCCTTTAAATACTCTGGCATTACCCCCTACAAACAGCATGGTATCCCCATCCCTGCCTCCATGCCATCCATAGAGATAACTGCCCCAGTCATATTTTTCCTGACAATGACTCCAGTGAAGCATAGTGGGATTTTTAGCACTTTCCGGTTTGAACATGCTCCATTTAGGATCATTGGCACTGTCTCCGGCGTCATTGGGCTTACTGCCGATCCAGTTCTGCTTCCGGGAATGAGACGAGTTATCTCCCGTCTGTAACCAGGCACATGTACCATAGTTGCTGAAACGCTCTTTGGCAGTGGAAACTTTGTATTTTTCACTGATGTCCTGTGCTGTGGTACAAAGCAATACTTTATGGTATTTACTTACATCACAGGCAGGGGAATTTGTGGCATACCATGTCCAGGGAGCGATCCCCAGACCGGTTTTCTGACTGTAAGCATGAATGTAATGCTTGTAAGTCCTCTTATTGTTGTTGGATGCGGCAAATCCCCAGCCCTTGTAACTTTCAGCATAAAGAATGTGAAAAGTATAGATTTGCCGCAAATTATTGATACAGTTTACTGTTCTTGCCATATTTCTTGCTCTGCCGAGAGCAGGAAGAAGCATTCCTGCAAGAATCGTAATAATGGCTATCACAACAAGAAGTTCAATCAAGGTAAAAAAGTGTTTTTTCATATCCTTCATCCTTCTCTGTCTGTTAATATTCCTTTATGGCATCATATTTTTCCACATCGGCGGCAAACTCTTTTTCCCAGGGATAATGGATGGTAAGTTTTTCCCCTTTGAGGTAGGCAGATTTTGCCGCATAGATCCCGGGCAGAGTCATGCGCAAACCTTCACGCAATGAAATGGGAAATTCTTTCTTTCCTTTTTCCAGAGCTTTGAACATATCAGCCAGAAGAGCGTAATCGCATCCGCCGTGGCCCATAGCTTTGGGATTTCCTTCATACTCTTCCGGCATCCATTCCGCTTTGAGTTCGGTCAAAGACTTTGTTCCCGGCATTTCGGTGGACTGGAAACGGATGATGGAGGGAGTTTTACTGTTGCGGTAATCCACTTTTTCAAAATATCCTTTTGTACCCCAGCCCCGGAAGGAGTGATGCCCGAATTCCGCACGGATCCTGCCGTCGCAGCGGCTGCGCAAAAGCCGGATGGTAACTCCGCTTTCCGTCTGGAAAAGAGCTGCCTGCATATCATCTGCCGGTGTGGAAGGCGTTACATGGGATCCGGTACCCAGACAAATGGCATAACGCAGATCTTCTTTTACAAAACGCAGGAAAGGACCGAGAGAGTGGGTACAGTATCTTATGGCAGGAAATACTCTTCTCCAATCGCTGTGGGCAAGAATGGGATCATCATCTCTGAAAGGCGTCATACTTCCGCCTACATATTCACACTCCAGATAGAAAGGTTCCCCCATAAGACCTCTTTCAAAAAGTGCCACAAAGGTATTGACAAATCCGGCATAGTTGGGGTTTGCCCCGGTCATCAGACCTGCCTTGGAGTTCTGTTCCGCTTCCCAGAGGGCTTTGGCTTCACCCAGAGAGGCAACAGAAGGAATATCGGAAAATACAGCAATATCCTTTTCCAGTGCTTTGATACAGAATTTTGCATGAACATCCGCCCCGGTTTCCACCATCACCAGATCCAGTTCACTTCCCTGCTCTTCCAGAAGTTCATCATAGGAGGTATAGAATTTTGTGCCCGGAAGCACATCTTTCATGGGACGGTCAACAAGATACTGTTGTTTCCCCCACAATTCTGCATCCAGATCACAGGCGGCAAGCACCTGTACATTGTCAAATCCCTCTTTGGCAAGTTTCACCATCAAACGGCCTCTGTGACCGAGACCGACTACTGCAATTTTCAGTTGTTTCATATTTTTCCTTTCCGTTGATACTCACAAATATACTATACTGTTCAGGATAAATAGTTTCAAAGAACGGAGAAGAAATAAAATAAATAGATTTCTTCAAAAAGATATTATTTTTCTCTATTTATACGATTAAAATAAAGAAATATATTCTTTTTATGTTTCTATTATTTGCATCCGGTAAAAGAGATGATAAAGTAAATATTACAGGAGAAAAAATATGCTGAATATCCAACACAACAAACCGTTATACAGGGAAAATTATTTTTTCCGTACCAGAGATCTGACCGTAAGGAATGATTCTTTTCATATTTATACATATTTTGAATCTGAATACAAACCTTTGTTTTCCAGCACAAGTTCGGAAGACAGTTTCTTTTATAATCTTTTTTCAGTACTGGAAGGGGCTTTGGAGTACACTTCACCGGAGGGGGAAAAATATATTCTGACGCCAGGCAGTATCGTACTTTCCTCCCTCAGAAAAGGCAGCTGTTACCGGACGATCGGGAAAATCCCCTGTAAAAGAAAATGTTTTCTTATTTTCAAAACAACATTTACCAGAAAACTTTTTTCCTGTTTTTTCCCGGATGAGAAGTTTTGTATTTTCTCCCCGCCGGAAAAGGCGGCAATTCTTATTCAAAAATTGCAGGAAGAGTTCTGCCGGACTGATTTTGAAGAAGAGCAGGTACATCTTCTGGGGCTTATTACAGAACTTCTGGAAATATTGCGAACATCCTTTAATGAAAAGGAGCTGCCGGAAAATTTTTTAAAAATTCTTTCTTTCGTGGAATCCAGATTATATGATCCGGACTTGAAACGGAAAAGCATTGCGGCGGAGGCGTCCATAAGTTTAAGTACGCTTGACAGACTGTTTCTCAAACATATCCATAAAAGCGTTTCGCAATACATTTTGGAAAAACGCTTTGCAAAAGTGGAAAATCTCCTTGCATTGTCCAGTGTAAGGATCAAAGAGATCGCTTCCGGTACAGGCTTTGCCAGTGTTATACACATGAACTTCCTTTTCAGAAAAAAATATGGCATGACTCCTACCCAATACAGGAAAAAACTTTTTCTTTCCAGTTCCCCGTATCTGCAAGTGGAATAATCAGAACTGCACTTCACCAATTTGTCTTATTTTTTATCTTTTTCATATACCGGGATAACGGCAAGATAGGTACAGGGGGTGTCCCCGTAACATTCCATGGAGTGTTCCTCCCCGGAACGGCAGATGGTGGAATCCCCGGGGGAAAGAATCACCCATTCTCCGTTATCGAAGGCTTTTGCCTGACCGGAAAGAATGTAGAAGATCTCCTCTTCCCCGGTATGACTGTGGCGTCCCACCGAACAACCGGGATTTAAGGTAATGCGGGAAAACATCCGGCAGGAGGAAAACATCTCCTCATTGGAATTTTTCTTCCAGATATGTTCAAATTTTACAGTACCCTCTCCGCCCTTCATATTTTCCCGCAACTCAAGCGTGTAATCCTGTTCTTTTCTGTGCATGATCTTCTCCTTTGCTGATTTTTTCCTGTAATATACCTTATGCAGGGGATTTTTTCAATCCTCCTGCAGGGAAAGACTTGATTTTTATGACAGACCGTATATATTTATAATAACACGGTAAATCAGGAAAGGGAGGATCATTCTATGAAATGCCAGATTTGCGGCAGGGAAAATGCCTCAATACATATCCGTGAGATCAAAGACGGAGAGAAAAGATCTTATTATATCTGCAAGGAATGTGCTGCAAAAAAAAGCGGTTCTGCAGATATCATGGGATTGGCAAAACTTATCCACGATCTTACCAGTTCCCTTTCCAAACTGCCGGTCCAGTCTCCGGATAAAAAGCCCGGAAACTCTGATCAGAATAAAAAAAATAATGGCGATATCCCTTTTTCCGGCTTCCCCCAGATCGCAGAAATGGAAATGATCCACGATCTTTTCGGTAATGAGCCGGAAGAAAGTATGCCTTCTGACGAAAATACCGGACCGGAAAAACATGTGGAACC
>JAFVRL010000010.1 GCA_017504325.1 Lentisphaeria bacterium
ATCCGTATTTCAAAAAAAGAAGATAAAGGTTCAGCAAACTCATTGTTCTTTTCCTCCCGCTTCCTTTTCCTTTACCGGCACATTCTGTTCCATTCTTTTCAACAGTATCCAGGAATAGATGAATCCCACAGGAATGGAGATCAGAATGATCCAGGCTGCATTGATCTTAAAGAAAAGCATCATGATCAGAAAAATTGCAAAAGAGATCCCTTCGTATGCCCCCTTCAGTGTTTTGACAGCAATTTTCACTGCGGTAACAATAATAAGTCCCGTAATACATGCTTTCACTCCGGTAAAAGCTCCCAGGATGTAGGGATTTTCCGCTTTGAGCCCGGGAAAAAATGCCGCAATAAGGATGATGACTGTCACAGAAGGAAAAATAACCCCGGCAACGGCAGCGATCACCCCCGGATATCCGGCAACCTTCATCCCCACAAAAGCGGCGGAATTTCCGGCAATGATCCCGGGAACCGTCTGCACAAGAGCCGCCATATCCAACAGGTCTTCAGAAGACAGAAGTTTATATTTTTTGGAAAAGGTCTCCTCCACTACAGGAAGGATCGCAAGACCGCCGCCGACTACCAATGCCGCAATTTTGGCAAAAGTAAAAAAAAGAAGCCATAACCTTTTCCATAACGGCATCCCTGCCGCAAAAACATCTCCGGCAAGGTCATCACATACCGGTCCGTTTTTACCGGAAGCAGGCTTCTGTAAATCTTTTTCTTTCATAATCCTCACTCTTCCACTCCCCTTCCGTTTCCGGAAAAAGGTCAAAAAAAATCCGGCAGACAGTATATATCCGCCGGAAAATAAATTTTCTTATGCTCTTCTGCCGCCGCGATCCCCGGTAAGGATCCCTCTTTTGGAGGTCTTGACGAACTCAAGGAATTCCAGCACTTCCGGCAGTTGCGGTACTTCCGCCTCCACTCTTGCAACAGCGTTGGGCATATTCAATCCCTGACGGAAGAAAATATTATAGACATCTTTGATGGCACGGATGGCATCCGCAGAAAAACCGTTTCTGCGCATTCCCACGATATTGAATCCTCTCACCCCGCCGTTACGACCGTCTCCGATCATAAAGGGAGGCAGATCCATACTGATCTGGGATCCGCCGCTCAATACAGCCAATCTGCCCATACGGCAGAACTGATGCATTCCGGAAAGCCCGGAGATCAGACAGTTATCCCCCACATGGCAGTGTCCGGCAATTCCGCTGTAAGGAACCATGATGACTCTGTTGCCGACTTCACAGTTATGGGCGACATGGGTATTTGCCATAAAAAATCCGCCGCTGCCGATCTTTGTCACTGATCCGGGCATAGTCCCTCTGTTTACGGTACAGCATTCCCGGAAACGGTTATTGTCCCCGATCTCGGTGTAAGAAATCTGTGTATTGTCATAACCGTAATCCTGCGGATCTGTCCCGATGGCAGCAAAGGCATAGATCTCATTATTTGCCCCCAATGTCGTATAAGCACCGATACGGCACTGCCCATGCAGTTTACACCCTGCTCCGATCTTCACATTGTTTTCAATAACTGCATAAGGACCTACTTCCACATCCTCTGCAAGGACTGCGGAAGGATCAATGATCGCCGTGGGATGTATCTTTGCCATATCTGTTCCTCCTGTCCCGGATCTCTCTGCCGGTTTTATTTTATTTTTGCTGCACTGAAACTGTCCCTTTAAAAGCAAACAGCGGGGAAACTGTTTCCCCGCATAATATCACTTCTTTTTGGAAGCGGCTTTGATCGCTGCCAGAGCTTTTTCTTTCTGGCGTTCGACATAGCGTTTGTGACGGGCGCGTTTCTGCAGTTTATTGTACTGTTTTCCCATTTGAGTTACTCCTCTTGATTCATGTAATAGTTTTTGTTACGGTCAAATCACGCCTTTAAAATTAACACTTTTTTCCGGAAATTCAAGAGAAAAAACCTTTCCTTTTTCAAAAAAAATGCAATATAAGAGTTTTTTTTCAACTTTTCAAGGTATTTTCAATCCTTTTGCCTTAAATATTTTTTATCGTTCATTCTTTTTCCATTCCGTTGTCCACAGAGAAAAAAAACAGGTTCTTTCATCATTTCTGTTGCAATTCTCCGTCTCCCGGAATATATTATTATTCCCGGACACAGGAAAAACACATAAGGAAAAAATATGTCAGAAAGTTTCAAAAAAATATGCCGTCTTGCCGGAACTGCCATAAAAGATCACGGGATGATCCGGCAGAAAGATCACATTCTTGTCGGATTGAGCGGCGGAAAAGACAGTAATGTACTGCTGAAAGTTCTGAAGCATTTACAGGCGGCTGCCCCCGTGTCATTTACCATTACCGGAGTCACATTCGATCCCATGTTTGAAGGATTTGAGGCGGATTCCACCGCAGAGTTCTGCAAACAGCTGGGGATCAGCCATCACATGATCCGTTTTGACATAGCCTCTCTTCTGGAAGAAAAAAAACTTGCGGAAAAACCCTGTATGCTTTGTTCAAGGATGCGCCGGGGCAATCTCTATTCCCTTGCAAGAAAACTGGGAGCCAACAAACTGGCACTGGGACAGCATCTGGACGATATATGCATATCCTTTCTCATGAGTTTATGCAGGGGCAACGGTTTAAGCACAATGGGCCCCAATGTTCCGGCACAATCCGGCGATCTGCGGGTGATCCGTCCTCTCTGTTATGTTCCGGAATCCCTCATTGCAGAATACGCCGCCACTCTGGAACTGCCACCGGCAGGTGAATGTAAATACAAGGAATTGATCCGGCAGGAAGGGGACAGACCTTATTTTGCAGACCTTCTCCGGCAGCTTTCCGCCCGGATCCCGGATCTGCGCAGCAATATGCTCCGCAGTCTCTCCAATGTGCAGGCCCCTTTCCTTCTGGACAGAAAATATACAGATACAGGAACAGAAAAAAATGAAGATCTTTGACAGAAAAGCCCATCAGGAAGAGATCAGGCAGGCTCTGCAGGATGGCAGTACCGGAAAGATTTTTCTTGCCTTCTTTTTTCCCAAGGCAACAAGAAAATTTCTTTTACGGCTTTTTCTTGTGATCCTTATCTCCTATCTCTTTTTCCGTTTTCTTGCTCTTCCCGTATTCATCAAAGGGGCAAGTATGAGTCCCACTTACCCGGAACGCTCGTTTAATTTCTGCTGGCGTTTGTATTATCTTTTCCATGAACCGGAAGTGGGAGATATTGTCATTGTCTCCTACGGTTCAAGAAAAGGCATGCTGTTGAAAAGGGTCATAGCAAAAGGCGGTGACACTGTGGAATTCAGAAAGGGTAAACTTTTCCGCAATGGAAGAAAAGTGAAAGAAGATTATGTGATCCATCCCTGTTCCTGGGATCTCCCCCCCCGAAAAGTAGCGGAAAACTCCTATTATCTCGCAGGAGACAACCGCTCTATGGATATAAAGGAACATGTATTCGGTGCCATTCACAAAAGATACCTGCTGGGCGCACCGCTGTGGTAGAATGTCCATAAAAAGCCCGATCGCCCCGATCCCCGGACAGAGTATGATCTGTCCCTTTGAAGCAGTCGTTTGCATGAAATATACTTATACAAGTTTGACATTTCCGTTTTCTGTTGTATAGTAAATGTCCCGGTACGGAAATACTCAAAACAATCACAGGAAAAAAGATGTCTTACTGGATCCCTTTCAGAAAAAAAGAAGATAACAGAAATAAAACTGCCATGCTCTCTCTTGAGACCATGTTCAGACTGCATGAAATAGCAGATGATCTGGCGTCTTCCGGTTTTTCCGCAGCAC
>JAFVRL010000131.1 GCA_017504325.1 Lentisphaeria bacterium
ATTTGAATACCATTACTGCGGCATCCCCGGCTTCCAGAGCGATCCTGTATGTCATATACCCTTTTTCGCCATTTACAGCAGTACAGGGTTTATCACATTTGACAAGTTTATTTCTACCCGGAGCTTTTTTCACATTTACCGTAAGAATCTTTGCATTGTCATCATCTTCATTTCCAATGAAAACAAGTGTTTCCCCGCTTTTGCTGTACAGGCGATCAATCTGCCATTATCGGCAGTTACTTCCGGAGTGGACAGTAATTTGATGACTTCGGCAACCGCATCGGAAACAAGATCACTGATCCCGTCTTTACCATATCCCAGACGCAAATGCAGTCTGTCCTCTTTCACAAGGTGGGGAGCCACATTGAAGAACGCGGCAGAAGCCTTGCCGTTTTTCTTAATGGTAAGAACAGGTATTTCCGCATCCAGAAGCACCTCTGCCCCGTCGGCAACGTAGGAACCCACACATCTTTCATCGTCGCAGATCTCGATTCCGCCATTGCAGAAATCTTTTGCGGCAATTACTTTCGTAATGGTCTTTTTCTTTCCGGTATTCTTTACGCCGAAAAGATCTTCCAATCCTGTAACATCTTCACAGGCAAGAAGTCCCACGCCTTCCCTGTGCAGTTTGCGGATGTGTTTCAATGTTTCCTTTTTCATGCCTTTCAAGGGAGGCAGAACCAGTACATTGGTATCCGCAGGCGTAAGAAGCATAAGATTTTCTTCCATCACCTGGAACCCGTTGCAAAGCTGGTGCTGACGGGTCTGTTCATAAATGTACGGCACATCTTCGGAAGCGGTATTGCGTACATCAATGATATTGCCGTAGGAATACAACATTCTTTCATGGGCTCTGCGGGAACCGTTGCTTGTGACGAATGCCGGAGAGCAAAGGGGGCGTTCCGGAATATAATCGGCAACAGCACGCCATGCAGTAAGGAGAGTTTTGAACCATGCTCTGGAAAAACCGCAGGCCTGGAATCCCTTGTTTTCCCAGAAATGGAAACCGTCTTTCCGGAAATGACCTGTGGCAAAGGAAATTTCATAAGTCTGCCGGATCATACGGTTGGGATATTCAATGGGGCGTACCCCCATAGGCGGATGAGCATAGAAAACCGCTCCGTCGGGACAGCCCTGACCGCCGCCGGCAGTATAGATTTCCGGATAAACTCTTGCTCCGGGATGGTTCATAAGGTGACTTGCCATATAGTAGGAACCTCTTTCCAGCCCGTAACGGCAGGCATAGGGGTAATCCTCGTACTGCCAGAATCCCATCTCCTTTTCGGTGAGGCAATCGCATCCCACATACCGGGAAAATTCCGCACCTTTCAGATGGGCGGCATAGATGGCGGCAGGTCCATACATGGAAAATTTGAGTTTGGGATTTACTTTCTTCATCTCTTTGAGAAACGCCCGGTGTTCCTCCAGAACATCCTTATTGAACATATCCAGATATTCTTCCCAGTATTTTTCCGTAAGGATCTTGTAATTGTGTTCGGAAAGGAAATCTTTGAAGGCAAAATAATCCCAGATCCCGTTGGTCTTTTCAGCTTTTTTCCATGCTTTTATGCTCTTTTCCATGCTTTTGAGATCGAAATCGCTGTCTTTGGTCTCTTTGACAAATTTATAGAGTTTTTCCAGTCTCTTTCCGCCGTAAGTATGCCGCCACAATGCACAGAACTGATTGAGATATTCGCATACATTCACATAATCGCTTTTGGCAATAAGGTCGAGATTATGTTCCGGCAGGGGATCATCGGCACAGCGGGTACCCAGCCAGAGGAAATTTTCCCGCCCCAATGCCTTGACAGTAGGCATCACATCAAAATCTCTTGCCGCTTTGGGCAGGAAGTTGGAACAACTGTGATAGTGGGGCAGATCGGTACTTTTCCCCATCCATACATCAAAGCCGTCTGTAAGAAGTCCCCTTGTTTCTGTTCTTCCATTGTAAATATAGGGAAGTCCGGAAGCAAGCGGCGGACAGAGAGCGTCTTTTTTTGTACTCAATACTTCAAAAGCACAATATTCCTCCCATGCGGGGAAAACAGCATCCGTACTCTTTACCCGCAAATGATATACCCCGCAGGAAAGGGAGGAAATTTTTTCCACTTCCAGAAGAATGGAGGGGAAAGTGGAAATGCCGAAAGAGCGTTCACTGGTGCTTACTTTGCATTTAAGTTTCTTTACAGGACGGAAAAAGGCATCTTCCAGATATACTTCAAAGGAAGAAGGCAGAAATTCTTTCCCTGTAAGACGGATTTTGAAAAGGGCATCTTCTTTTTCCAGGAAGAAGTGATTGTTTTTCTGGAACTCCACTGCCTTGTCATACCGGGGATCTGTCTTGGGCAGAAGGGCAATAGTTTTCTTCTTTTCCTGGGAAAGAAATTCACATTTGATTTTTTCTTCCGTGAACCCCTGTCCGGAATAAAGAACATTGCCTTTGAGATCAAAAATCGTTTCAGAGGGACTCTGCACCATATCCCGCAAGGTGGAAGGCACATAGGTATCTGCTCCGATGGCAAGATCGAATTTGCCTTCCGGCTTCATGAAACGCACATTGCGGATAAAGGGCCAGGGCACTTTTTCACAAAGTCTTTCATAGAAGTGGGGTTTCACAAGGCTCTGGACACAGAGGAAGATCTTGCGGTCAAAAATCACATATTTTTCGATTTTTTCTCTGGTCAGAACTTTAAGGTAGGGGTGTATAAGGGTATCGGTCCGCATCCCGTGGTAAGTACCTTCCCCGGCTTCCGTTTCCTGACTGCTGCCGTGGAATTTGAGAGAAGCATCCAGACATGTTCCGTAATCGGTAAGAACTACATCACAGTAAATGGGATAGAAAGTAATATCTGCCGGCATGGAAACAGTGAAAGAAGCAATTCTTTTGCCCTTGGCGGTAGAGGGGGCATAGATCTCCATTTTCGTAAGTTTCAATATATCATAGAAGTGTTCCCGGCTGACCGCAATGGCTCCGGAAGATTTTTTGATCTTGAAAGAAGTCTTTACCCCCAGAGTATCAATAGAAAGAGTATTTCCCTTTACTTCCATTTCCAGATCGAAAGGATGATTGAAAATATCCTCCTCCATGGAGAACTCTTTTTTCTCCGTTGCGGTAAAGATATTGGCGCGCATGGTACCGATCTCAAAAGAGGTCTTTTCCGCATTCTGACCACGGAAGATCCACAGAGCCTGACCTCTTCCTGTTACAGTATCATAACCGAAAGAAATGAGAAGACAGAATAATCTTCCCGCCTTGATACTGAAGGAAAAAGAACTTTTCAACTGAAAATCCGTTACATCGGGAATAATGGGAAGATATTTATTTCCGGCAGAAAGAAATTCAATACACTTTTCCCCTCTGCGGATGGCAGGAACTTCCTTCAGATCCGAGTTGCGTTCCACATACCATCCCCCGGGCAGATTATTAAGGGAAGAATCAAATGTTTCCTGAAAAATCAGAGTATTTTTTATTTTCTTTTCCATTTTATTTACTCCTTAATATTATTTAAGAACCAATGCAGCAGCTTCACCGGCAGGCAGATTGATACGGATCTTCATATATCCTTTTTCGGCGGGGATCATGGCATAAGGCTTGTCGCAGCTTTCAACGGCAGTTCTGGTGGAAGACTTTTTCACAGTCACAACAACATTTGTCTTGTTATCATCATCCTCATTGCTTACAAGAACGATATCTTTCCCCTGTTTTGTCCGGCATGCCTGCAATCTTCCCTTATCGGAGAAGACCTCCACATCCCCCAGAAGACGGAAGAGTTCGCCAACAGCCTTTGTCATAAAGGAACTGATACTGTCTTTTCCATATCCCAGACGCAAAGGAAGGCGGTCGCCTTTGACCATGTGGGGCGGCACATTGAAGAAGGCGGCGGAAGCCTTGCCATTTTTCTTGATGGTGAGAACGGGTATTTGAGCTTCCAGAAGCACTTTTGCTCCGTCCACAGCATAAGAACCTGTGCAAAGATCATCATCACATATTTCAGAAGCACCTTCAAGGAAACCGTTTCTGCCGGTGATCTTTGTAATATTTCTCTTTTCGGAAGTATCTTTCACACCGAAAAGATCTTCCAAACCTTCCACATCCTCACAGGCGATAAGGTTTACGCCCTCCTTATGCAGTTTGCGGATATGTTTCAATGTCTTTTCGCTCATCCCCCTTACAGGCGGCAGAACAAGAAGGGAAGTATCTTCTTTTGTGATATGCAGCAAATCCTCCTCCATGACCTGGAATCCGTTGCAGAGAGAGTTCTGTCTTGCCGCAAGGTAGAGGAAAGGCACATCTTCGGCGGCAGTATTGCGGACATCAACAATAAGATCAAGAACGCCATTGGTAATGATCTGATTATTATGCGCCCTGCGGGAACTGTCGCTGGTTACAAAGGCAGGAGATCTCCAGGGACGCGCCGGAGCGTGAGTTGTCACAACTCCCCAGGTGGTGAGAAGAGCTTTATACCATTCCCGGTTGAAGGCACACGCCTGGAACCCCCGGTTTTCCCAGTAATGGAACATGCCGTCTTTCCCCATATAGGCAGAAGCATATACAAATTCATAACTCTGCCGGCTGATACGGTTGGGATACTCTTTAGGCCGGATCCCGTGGGGGGGATGAGCAAAAAATACGGCACCGTCCGGACAGCCGAATCCGCCTGCCCCGGCATAGACCTCCGGATAGATCCTTGCTTCCGGATGGGTCATAAGGTGGCTTGTAAGATAGTAGGATCCCCGTTCCAGACCGTAACGGCAGGCAAAGGGATAATCTTCATACTGCCAGAAGCCCATATTTTCCGGATCGATCTTGTCCACACACAGAACGCGGGAGAAATCATGTCCCTTCAGATGTCCCACATAAATATGAGCTGGTCCATACATGGAGTACCGGAGAGAAGGACTGTATTTCCGCAGTTTTTCCAACATTTCTTTATGTTGTTCTGCCATATCGTCATTCAGCACATCCAGCCATTTTTCCCAGTATTTTCTTGCCATGACGCAATAGTTATGATAACTTACCGTATCTGTAAAAGAGTTGCTGGAAACGACATCTTTATGGAAAGATTTTTCCTTTTTGATCTTTTTGACGGCTTTTTCCAGTTCTTTCAAATCAAATTCCGGATCATTGAGGCTTTTTGCAAGTTCATAGAAAAGAATAAGCCTGTTTCCTCCATAAGCCATACGCCACAATGCAGATACCTGATTGAAATAAGCACAGATATTGAGATAATCGGACTTTGCAATAAGATCCAGATTATCATTCCAGGCAGGTTTATCGGCACAACGGGATGCCAGCCACAGGAAAAATTCTCTCTGATAAGCATGGACAGTGGGGATCACATCAAAATCCCTTGCCGCTTTAGGCAGGAAGTTGGCACAGGCGTGATAGTGGGGAAGATCGCTGCTTTCCCCTTTCCAGACCTCCACCCCATCTGTAAGCAATCCCCTTGTTTCCGTACGGCTGTTATAAAGATAGGGCAAGCCGGAAGCAAGCGGGGGACAGAGAGCGTCTTTCTTTGTACTCATAACTTCAAAAGCGCAATATTCCTCCCATGCGTCAAGAGAAGGATCGGTGCTTTTTACTCTCAAATGATAGACCCCGCAGGAAAGGGAAGAGATCTTTTCAAAAGAAATATCTGCAATATTGAGAAGAGTCTCCCCCAGATAAGCTGTGGAAAATACGGTTTTACATTTCAATTTCTTCATGGGCCGGAAGAAGGCATCTTCCAATGTCACCTCATAAGAACAGGGGAGAAAGGCTTTTCCTGTAAGGCGGATGGAGAAAGAAGCATCCTCCTTTTCAAAGAAATAGTGATTCTTTTCCAGAAAACGGATGGCGTCATCATACCGGGGATCTGTTTTGGGGATCTTTGCCATCATCTTTTTCTTTTTCTGGGAGAAAAATTCACATTTGAATGTATCGTCATCAGTGATCCCTTGTCCGGAATAGAGAACATTACCCTTGATATCAAACACCGTTTCCGAAGGACTTTGTGCCATATTCCGCAAAGTGGAATGAATGTAAGTATCCGCTCCCACAGCAAGATCATAGGAAGTTTCCGGCTTCATGAACCGCACATTGCGGATAAAGGGCCAGGGGGGCTTCTTGTAAAGCCGTTCATAA
>JAFVRL010000132.1 GCA_017504325.1 Lentisphaeria bacterium
ACCATCCTCGTCAATTCTTCCGGTGTTTTTCTTGATAAGAGCAATGATCCGGATACTCTCCGTACTCTGGCGGAAGGCAGATTCTGGGATCATTTCAGAAATTCTGCTGTCGTCAAACATTACAAAGACCGCTGGGAAGTGGAACTTACTCTGGTAAGAAGAGGCAGCCCGCCTTACAGAAAGAGTACCCCCCCATGGAAGATCAATATGAGCCGGGTCTCTTTCCTTTCCGGAAAAAGGAGTGTTCAGAATATTTCCGGAAAGGAATCCGTATATTCGGATCTCTTTTTTGCAAAAACTGATTGCAAAGGACGGGATTATAATCCCCGGTACAATACGGTAAACATCCCCATTGAAAATATGCCTTCTGTGGATAAATATAAAGTAAACCGGATCGGAAAAACAGGAAAAATGGTTTCTTCCGAAGCGGATTGGAATGGGGAAGTCTGGAAAAATGTACCGCAATTGGCTTTGAACAACAATCTTTTTACATTGGGGAAATCCTCTTCTTTTGTTCCTGAAGCAAAGTGTAAAATGCTTTATGATGACGATTTCCTTTATGTAGCTTACAAAGTGAGCGATCAATATGTAAGAGGCTTTTTCCGGAAGGATCAGACTGCGGTTTGCTGTGACAGCTGCATAGAGATTTTTTTGCGCCCCGGCGGTAAGAAAGGAAAATATTATTTCAATTTTGAATTGAATTGTGTCGGTTCACTTCTTCTTGCCCGGGCGAAAGTCCCGGAAAATGGCGGCAGAATAAGTTTTTATATGATCCCGGAAGCAGATTTGAAAAGGATCAAACGCCGAACCTCCCTGAAAACGGTGGAGGGGGAGATTTCCACTCCTGTCACCTGGTATGCCTCTCTGCAGATCCCCTGGGATCTGCTGGAAAAATATTCCTCTGTCAAACGGCCGCGCAAAGGGGATGTATGGACTTGCAATATTTATAAATGCGCTGACTGGAGCAGTCATCCCCATTGGATCACATGGAAAAAGACTCCCACATTCCATGCCCCCGGAAGTTTCGGGGAAGTGATCTTTGAATAGGGTGATCCTTTAGTCTGCCGGCGGAAGAGACAGCGAAGAATAAAAATGATGTATAATATTCCGGCAAAGCACCTTTTCCGGCTTGACAAATCTTTATATCCATAGTACATTTTTCCGTATATTGTATTCAATTTCTTTACATAATAAACAAAAAACGGAGTTGCTTTATGAAAAAGCTCATTCTTCCCGCAGTCCTTCTCCTCGCGGCAGTGACGGTTTACGCCCAGGTCACTGAAACGGCTCCCGCAGGAAAAGCAGAAACAAAAGTACAAGCACAAAACAAAACAGAAACCAAAGCTCCCGCCGCCGTTAAAAGTACAGCTCCGGCAAAAAGGGTTCCGGCACTGACGGATCCACAGTCCTGGACGATGGTCGTTGTTCCGGATATCCAGACCTATATCAAACAAATCGAAAATCAGGGTATTCTGGATATGATGCTTGCCTGGATCGTTCGCCGCAGGGATGAAATGAAAATACAACAGGTGCTTTTTACAGGCGATCTTGTCTATTTCAATGACACCGGAAGAGTTGCCAAGCGCGATTTCTACCTGAAAGCGGCAGAAAAACCGACCTTGTGGCAGATGAACAATGGCAGGCAGTTTCCCGTATTCTGAAACGGTTGGACGGGGAAGTACCCTATATTCTCTGTACCGGCAATCACGATTACGGCATACACAGTTCAGAAAACAGGAGGACTCATTTTTCCACCTATTTCCCCACCTCCCGCAATCCTCTGACAAGGCGTCAGCTTTTTGAATGCAACTCCAATGCTTTCGGGATGAAAACATTGGAAAATTCCGCTTATGAATTTACCGCCCCCCATCCTGACAACCGGAAATTTCTGGTCATCACTTTGCAGTTTGCCCCCACAGACAGCGATTTGGCATGGGCAAAGAAAATCGCGGATCTCCCCTGTTTTGAAAATCATATCGGGATCGTTCTCACCCACTCTTATATGTATGCCAACGGCAAACGCATCCTGAAAGAAAATTATGCCATTTCCAAAAAAGATCCGGCATCAAAGAAAGGCGGCAATGCCGGAGAAGCCATCTTCCAGAAACTTGTGAAACCTGCAAAAAACATCCGCCTTGTGGTTTGCGGTCATGTCTGTAAAACCAATAACTGGGAAGCAAGCGTGGGCTTTTCCACAGATAAAAATGATTCCGGTAAAACGGTCGCCCAGCTGGTTTTCAATACCCAGGCCATCGGCGGCGGATTCAGCGGCAACGGCGGCGACGGCTGGTTGCGGCTGCTGGAATTCATGCCGGACAGAAAAACGGTCAAGGCTACCACATTCTCCCCCCTCTTTTACAGCTCCCCTTCCACCAGACATCTTGCATGGAAAACAGACGCCCGCAACGAATTCACCTTTGAGATCGAATAATCTTTTTTCCATATAAATACAGAAGGGGATGTTGCAAAACTGTTTTGTGGGGAAGAAACCTTTTTGAAAAAAGGTTCTCTTCCCCACACCCCATTTTCCAAAAACTTTCACCGGAATTGCTTTTATTA
>JAFVRL010000133.1 GCA_017504325.1 Lentisphaeria bacterium
CACGGCCCAGGCCTGTCCGATCGGATGGTTCGGGTCTGCCACGCAAGCTGCAGTGCGGCACTGAAACGGGCGGTGCAGGAGGGCCCATTCCTCTTCACTCAATACACCGTACGCCTCCTGCAATGCCGTCAATGCTTTTTCCATTTTTTCCCCGTGCCGCAAAGATATTTCACACTCCCCGGATGAAAATTCCCCACCGGAAAGCACCTCATCCTGAAATACATCCAGAAGAAGCTCCACGCCCTCATTTTTCTTTGCGGAAATGCGTACAGAGGGGATCCTTCTGCCGTTTTTCATTTCATAAAAACCTTTTTCCGGAATATTCAGGGCAAGAGTTTCCGGCAGATCGGATTTGTTCCATACAAGGATGATACGGGAGTTTTTTTCCACTTCTTCCACCGGACCGAAAGGATCTTTTACAGTATCCTCATCAGAAAGATCCGCCACCCAGAACAATATTTCCGCCTGACGGATGGATTCCCTGCTGCGTTGGATCCCGATTTTTTCAATACGGTCACTTGTCTCTTCCCGGACACCTGCCGTATCGGAAATGCGTACGGGAATATTCCGGAAACTTGCCATTTCCTCCAATGTATCCCTTGTAGTGCCGGCGATCTCAGTAACAATGGCTCTTTCGTATCCCAGAAGCATATTGAGCAAACTGGACTTTCCCGAATTGGGTCTTCCTGCGATCACAAGTTTCACCCCTTCCCGCAAGACTTGTCCCCTTTGCCGGGAAGAGATCATTTTCTCCAGTTTCCGACAAACTTTTTCGATCTCTGAAAGCAGAAAAGATGTACTTTGCCAATTCAGATCCTCTTCCGGAAAATCCATGCGGGATTCGATTTCAGCAAGAACGGAAAGCAAAATATCCCGGCTTGAGCCTATCTCATCCCGGAGAACACCGGAAAGCTGGCGCAAAGCCAGATCCGCTGCGGCATTGCTTTTGGCACTGATCAGATCTGCCACAGCTTCCGCCTGTGTGAGATCCAGTTTTCCATTGAGAAAAGCTCTGCGGGTAAACTCCCCTTCTTCCGCCGGTCTTGCCCCGGCTTCAAAAACAGCTTTCAACAGTCTTCCGGGAGCAATACTTCCTCCGTGGCATTGCAGTTCCACCGTATCGTCCCCGGTGTAACTGTGAGGTGCTTTCATATAAAATGCCAGACAGGGTTCCTCTCCGGCAATGGTCTTCCCCAACAGAACTTTGCGGCAATTTTCCTTTTTCCGCAAAGAATTTTTCCCTTTCCAGACCTTTTCCGCCACATCCAGCGCATTTTTACCGGTAATACGGATGACAGAGATGGCTCCTCCGGGTGCGGTACATAAAGCCGCCGCAGTATCATCCGCTGTAAAAAGATTTTTTGAAAAAATTCCCATTATTTTCTATTTATTCCTTGAAAAAAATCCTCTTGAAATTATAATAATGTGGATAATATTAGCACATAAATTGAAAAAATCAAAAGTTTTCCTGTAAAAAGGCGGAAAAATACCGGAAAAAACGGTCAGGCTCCCGGAAAAAGGAAAACATTGAAGACAGGAGGAAAAGTATGGCGATCACCAAAACAACATACCAGAAGCTCGCCCCCGCGGTGAGAAGTGCCTATGGCAAAGCAAGAGAAGTCATCAGTCAGGGAAAACTGGACTATGGAATAACCCTTCTCAAGGATATCGTCATAGCCTGTCCCGGATTCGAAGAGGCAAGAAATGATCTCCGTGCAGCGGAAAAAAGAAAAGCTGCCGGGATGAACGCCATTGCAAAATTCCTTGCCGCATTCAAGCAGTCCGGCGACATCGCCAAAGGTTCCGTCCTTCTGAAAAAGGACCCCATGGAAGCCTTGAAATATGCGGAAGAAGCAGCAGCAAAACTTCTCAATAAAAAGGTACTGCTTTTTTATGCTTCTGTGGCAATGGAACTGGAAGAATACGATCTTGCCATCCAGACATACGATCTCATTCTTGCAGATGACAGACATGATGAAGAGGTCCTCCTGAAACTTATTGACCCGCTGCAGGCAAAAGAGGATCATAACCGTATAGTGAAGATCCGGCAGTATTTCGCAACAAAATACCCCAAAGACCTGGAAAAACAGCATGCCTTGCGGGAAGCCGCTGCTCTTGCCTCTATCGGCACAGCCAAATTTGTGGATGACGGCAGCACCAAAAGCAATATTCCCGGCAGTTCCGCCCCCAAAACAGACGATCTGGAAAGAGGGGACCGTATCATCCGTTCTGAAGATGATATAAGAGAACTGATCTCCAGATTTGAAAAAAATATCAAGGCAGGTCAGGCAACATTGGACAACTACCGGAAAGTGGCAGAATTGTATTACCGGGTGGGGCGTTATCAGGATGCCATCAATGCCTATGAATCCCTGGTGAAACTGCAGGGAAATCTTGACCCGGTCATCGACAGAGAGATCGAAAAATGCAAGGTGGCTCTCTCCGCCGCCAAAGTGAAAAAACTTCAGGCTGTCAATGCTTCCGAAGAAGAGATACGGCAGGAACAGGAGGCGATCCTGTCCTACAGAGTGGAACGGGCGGAAAGCAGAGTCAATACCTATCCCAACGATTTGCAGATGCGTTATGAACTGGCTCTGATCTGCTGGGAGATCAAAGATTACGACCGCGCTCTGGAACAGTTCCAGCAGGCAAGACGCAATCCCCAGAGAAAACTGATGAGTATCGTTTATCTCGGACGCTGTCTTTCTGCAAAAGGTCAGTTCGATATGGCTCTTGATCAGTTCGACATGGCTCTGGCGGAAATGCTGGTGATGGATAAAAGCAAAATGCAGGCTCTCTACTACAAAGGCGAGGCTCTGAACAGTCTCGGCAGAGCAGAAGAGGCATTTGAATGTTTCAAACAGATCTATTCCACAGATGTGGGATTCCTGGATGTGGGTAAAAAGGTGGAAGAGTATTATGCTGCCAGAAAAGCACAGCAGTAAACGGAACAGTCTTTCAATGCAAAGAATTCAATAATGGCTTCTTCCCCTTCCCCGAGAAACAAAACCCTTTCCCTTTCTTCCGAAGAGAGGGAAAGGTTTGTTACATACTTTTCCACTCCGGAAAAAGCACTTTCTGCGGAAGAGATCAGAAACAGCTTTTTCAAAGGGGATCTTTTTTCCCTTGTGGATCTTTTTCCTTCCGGATGTGTGGATCTGATGATTCTGGATCCGCCTTATAACCTGGATAAAGATTTCCGGGGATTTTCTTTCCGCAAACAGAGTACATCCGCCTATCTCGCCTATCTGAAAAGTTTTCTTATACCATTGAAACGCCTGCTGAAAGAAGATGCCTCCCTCTATCTTTGCGGGGATTGGAACTCCTGCGGAGCCATTTTTTCCGCACTGGAGGAGACGGGTTTCATCATCCGCAACCGGATCACCTGGCAGCGGGAAAAAGGAAGAGGAGCAAAACAGAACTGGAAAAATTGTGCGGAAGATATCTGGTTCGCCACCTGTTCCGATGATTATTATTTTAATGCCGATGCTGTCCGGCTGCGGAAAAAAGTCATTGCGCCCTACAGGGATAATGGTGTTCCGAAAGACTGGGAGGAGACCGGAGAAGGTAAATTCCGGCTTACCGCACCTTCCAATTTCCTTAATGACATCACGGTTCCCTACTGGTCCATGCCGGAAAATACCCTTCACCCCACCCAGAAACCGGAAAAACTCATTGCCAAACTGATCCTTGCCAGTTCCCGGAAAGGGGATCTTGTCTTTGATCCGTTTGCAGGATCAGGCACCTCTCTTGTGACCGCAAGAAAACTGGAAAGGGATTTTTGCGGGATCGAACAGGAGGAGGAATATTGTCTCTATACGGCAAAACGGCTGGAAAAAGCATTGCAGGACAAACATATACAGGGATATGACGGTGAAGCATTTCTGGAACGGAATGCCGGAAATAAATGAAGAAAATCACAAAAACAACTTGATTTTTTTATAAGCAGCACTATAATAGTATCCGTAACGGCGGGCAGTATATTTTTTACTGCAGTAAGAGGTATCCGCAGATGTCACTAAAGATCTGACAGACAACCATTTCAACAGGATATGATCAAAAACAGCTTGACATTTCAGTTTCTGAAAAACCCGTTTTCTGTGGGAGCGGTATGTCCCAGTTCTCCGGAACTGGCGCAGGAGATCTCCTCTTTTGCCGGTTTGGAAAATGCCTCTTCCATTGCGGAACTGGGCCCGGGAACAGGAGCTTTGACAGGAGCGATCCTGAATAAAAAAGCTCCGGAAGCATGTTTTTTTGCTATTGAACTGAATCTGTCGGTTCTGGAAGTCTTCCGGAAAAAGTTTCCTTCTGTAAAAGTTTACAATGAAAGTGCGGCAAATCTTGCCGATATTGCCCGGAGAGAAAATCTGACAAAAGTGGATTCGGTGATCTCCGGTCTGCCCTGGGCGGCTTTTCCCTCCGCTTTGCAGGATGAATTGCTTTCCGCAATCAGTTCCTCTCTTTCAGAAGAGGGTTGTTTCAGCACATTTTCTTATTTGCATTGTCCCCTGCTGCCTGCGGGCAAAAGGTTCCGGGAGAAACTTTCCCGGTACTTCACCCGTGTAGAGACCTCTTCCATCGTATGGAAAAACGTTCCCCCGGCCTTTGTATACCGCTGCAGAAAGTAACCTTCCCTCAATGACGGAACATAAAATAAACAGCCCCCACCATGCAGAGTGCTGCCCAGACGAAATCCAATCTGAACGCCTCTTTCATGTAAAGCATGGAAAAAGGTACAAAAAGAGATAATGTGATAACTTCCTGAAGGATCTTCAACTGGGCAAGAGAAAGCTCCCCGTAACCGATACGGTTGGCAGGTACCTGGATCATATATTCAAAAAAAGCGATCCCCCAACTGACAAGGGCGGCAATGTACCAGGGTTTGGAAGAGAGATTTTTCAAATGGCCGTACCAGGCAAATGTCATAAACAGATTGGACGCAGTGAGCAGAAGAATGGTTTTCAAAATGACCGGCATAATATGATTCCCTCCAGGATGAACCGTTTGTTTTCGATCTGACAACAGATCCATATAATATACAACCTTGTATTTTATAAGTCAAACAGGATTTTTCCTCCACTTTTTTTTCCACCAGCCTTGAGATAATAAAAAAATGGTGATAAATTATAGGTGTATAAATATACAAAGGAGATCCTTTATGGCAGAATCATTGGATGAATTACGGCATAAAATCGATGAACTGGATACACAGATCGTCGCATTACTGAATGAAAGATACAGAACCGTACAGAAAGTAGGGGCATTTAAAAAGGATACGGCAAGTGCCATTTATGTTCCTGAACGGGAAAAAAAAGTCTATGAGAAGGTCAGCCGTCTGAATTCCGGCCCCATGAAGGATGTGACACTTTTTGCCATTTACCGGGAAATCATGTCCGGAGCATTGGCACTGGAACAGGGATTGCGTATTGCCTATTTCGGCTCGGAAGGCTCCTGTACCCATCTTGCGGCTGTAACAAAATTCGGCAACAGTGTTCTTTACAAACCGGAACAATCTGTCAAAGCCATTCTGGAAGATGTAGTATCCGGAAGATGTGATTACGGCTGTATTCCTGAAGGCGTTTTTCTGGAAGGACTGGAAAAAAACATCCTTCCCTGCTTCCGTTCCGGAAGATTGAGCATCTGCGCGGAGATCTGCGGAAAAGCCATCTCCGTTTCTGATACGGCATCCGCTTTTCCCCGTTACCTTATCGTGGGCGTCCAGAGTACAGGAAAAACAGGCAAAGACAAAACCTCCCTCTTTTTTACTCTACCGGACAAACCGGGTGCATTGCATGATGCCCTCGCCCCTTTCAAAGATGAAGAAACTTCCTTACACATTGCCGGCAGCCGTCAGGCGGAAAAATACGGGAATGAAGAGGAAAAGAGATTTTTCTTCCTTGTGGATCTGGAAGGTCATATTCAGGAGGAAAAAATAACAAGACTGCTGGAAAAACTGCGTTCAAAAGTTCTTGATCTTGTTCCTCTGGGAAGTTACCCGGAAGGGATAGGCCCCGCCTCCCCGCAGGCACTCGCCACAATATGCAGACAATAAACAACTGTTCCGGGAAAACCGAAAAAAGTATGGAAAAGAAGTCGATCAGTATTGTCATAGCCGCGTACTGCGGAGAAAAGTATATCGTCCGGCAGTTGGAAAGTCTGTTCCGGCAGACGGTTCTGCCGGATGAGATCATTATTTGCGATGATTCCCCGGATGATGCGCTTGCAACTCTTGTGAAAAAAACATCCCAAAATGCTCCCTGCAATATAAAATATTTCAAAAATGAAAAACAGCTCGGTCCGACACAGAACTTTGCTGAAGGTTTACGCCTTGCTTCCGGAGACATCCTGTTTCTTTGTGATCAGGATGATGTCTGGAAAGAAAATAAAGTGGAAAGACTGCTTGCAGAACTGGAGAAACATGAAGAGTGCGAAGTAGTATTCTGCAACTCTCTCATGGTGGATTTTCAGCTTCAGCCGTTAGGTTACGGAACAGCGGATACGGTCAATTTCACTTTACAGAAAGCAGAAGATCTCAACAACGGCAAAGGATTGATGCATTTACTGAAGACCCCTATGCTTTACGGACACAATATAGCTTTCCGCCGCTCTTTCCTCAAATATCTTCTGCCCATCCCCCAACTGGATTCCCATGATCTTTTCATAGCGGAACTTTGTGCAGGAAGAGGAAAAATACGCTGTGTATATGAAAATCTCACCTTCCATTGCCGTCATGGAGCCAATCAGTCCACCCAGGCGCGTCCCTGCGGCTGGATGGGAAGAGTACACTCTCTCTTTATGAAGCACAGAAAAGGCGTGGATACAGAACTGCGTGACTCCTTCCTGCATGCAAGAAAAGCATGGGAAAGACTCAAAACTTTTCCGGAAGGGGAATGTCCGGAAAAAAATCTGGAAATGCTCAAACGCTCCGCCGATTATTATGAACGCCGTCTCTCTCTGACTGCCAAACCCCGTTTTCTGCGTCCCCTGTATATTTTCACAGTAAAGGGATATTTTACCTGCGGCTACGGTTTGCGTTCCATTCTGCGGGATCTTGTTTTCTGAACATTCAGTCCAATCATTTTATATGTTCCGTAATATTGCTCTCCGCCGCAGATGCACTGACATTGAAAATTGTTGCATCATCACTGCGTAAATAAATATAGCACTGTTCTGCCGGGATAAGATCAAAGGAAAACTTATATTGTGTTTCCTTTTCCGTCAATTTCACAGAGGGACGGTATTTGGGTCTTTTTACAGGAGTGCGTTTATGTTTTCCGAATTCATCTTTGGAATCAATAAATGTATTCAGATAGAAAAGCAATTCCCCTTTTCCCTTTGCGGTAACGGTCACATCGATCCGGTGTCCTTTTTTTCTGCTTGCTTCATTGAGAAGAGCAAAGTGTTGATAGATCAAGCCCCCTTTGCTGAATTTTGCCCCCGGACGGTTTCCGGTAAGAAGCGTTACAGTATTCTTTCCTCCGGTCTTGCGTACGCCCCAATATTTTGCAAAACCTTTTTTCGGGTCTTTTTCTGTAAAGGAACCATTTTTTATTACACTTCTTCCAATGGGAACAAACCGGAACTGCGGCTGTTTATG
>JAFVRL010000134.1 GCA_017504325.1 Lentisphaeria bacterium
CATTTGCCAGAATGGTATCCATTCCCATTTCAAGGTAATTTTCCGCTTCAATGGGATCATCACTCCAGAACACATTGCAAATAAGATTATTTGCGTGAGCTTTATCCACCATTTCCTGTGTGATGCAGGGCTTATAGAACTGTACTTTATGGCATTTCCATTGTATTGCCCGTTCCACAATGGAGTATTTTGTTTCATTGGTATCGCCTGCACTCATACATCTTCTGATATGGGGAGCTATTTCCAGTGCTGCTTCCATAACTTCCGGATCCCCCATAAAGTAGGCATATTCCGTACAATCGTATTTTTCCAGAAGATCCACTATTTTCTGCAGATTTTCTCTGGAAAACGGCTCTCCGGGAACAGATTTGATATGGATATTATATACAGTCTGCCGGGGGAACTTTGCTAAAATATCTTCTACTTTCAGAATTTTCAACCCTCTGAACTGTTCCGCTTTTTTTGCACCGAAATCCAGTTTCAAAAGTTCTTCAAATGTTTTTTCCCCAACGAAACCTTTTCCGTCGGAAACCCGTTCAAGCACATCGTCATGGATGGAAATGGGAACACCGTCAGAAGTGAAACGCACATCAAATTCGATCTCATCAGCCCCAAGCGCGATCGCCGCTCCGAATGCGGGAAGAGAATTTTCCGGAGCAATGGTTTTAAATCCTCTGTGGGCGCAGATGCGGGGATAGGGCATTTTTACATCATCGGGTCTGACACAGCTGCCGCAGGCACGGTAGGAAGAGGGGGTACGCCCCTGTTCAATGAAATCTGTATTGGAAATAAGAGAGCCGCCGTAACTATTTGTACGGTAATTCTTATAATGGATATCTTCTATTTCCATAACAAGTTTTCCGGTTTTCTGACCCATATCCGCAAGGATCTTTCCTTTGGGATCCACAATAAGGCTTGTTCCCCCTTTGGTACTTGTTTCCCCCATGGAAACAGAGGCACGCAGAACAAAGGCATTGCACCGGAAGGCAAGAAGTTTATTCATGGTACGCAATATATCCATATCCTCCCCGCGCTGGAAACTGCTGACCAGCACCACATCCGGTTTTTTATATGCCAAATGGGCTATATATTCATCAAAATAGGTGTCATAACAGATCAGAAATCCCAGACGGATGCCGTTGGCTGTGACAATGGGGGGCGGATTATAGTTTGTGGTATAAGAGTGTGTCACTCCATGTTCCGCACCTTCCCGCAAAACAAGCTGCTGTTTGTAATATTCTCCGGCAATACTGCCGTCGGCATTGTAAACTCTTGTGGTATTTCTGTAAGAATCCCCCACTTTCAGGCAGGCGGAAAGTGCCACAATACTTTTACAGCGTTTTGCCGTATTTACTGCCGCTTCCAGCAGTTTTTCCGTATGGGCGATGGAAAAGGGCAATGCTTCCTCCGGGGAAAGTGTTCCGGGAGAATTGGAGTATTCCGGAGTGAGGATAAGGTCAAAAGACTCATCACAGCTGTTGAGTTCCTCTATAAGAAATTCAACGCTTTTTTCCGTATCTTCTTTTGTGTAGCCGTAAGGGAGCTGTATGGCACATATTTTCATAATATTTCCTCCTTAAAAACCGAGATAACGGAAGGTATCCACCACTCTGCGTATGGAATAGCCCCCTTCCGGAGCAAGCAGTTTTCCTGCCCAGTTGTCACCGGACTGGTAGCAGACTTCCGTCTGGAAGTCGATCATATTCGGACAGCTGAAAAGTTCCTGCATCAGTTCCTTCCAGTTGATCGTACCGTCAAAGGGCATACCGTGGAGATCGCCGTATCCGTTGTTGTCATGGATGTGGCAGGTGACGATTTTTTCTTTCAAAAGCCGGATCGCACCGTCTTCCCATTCCACACCGTTTTCCCACCAGCATACAGGAAAATAGGGTTCGTATTTATTTTTATCCTTGCCGGGGGCAGAAGCCATGCAGTTGGCGTGACCGGTATCGTAACACACTCCTACGGCTTTTGTCCCCTGGAAGTGATTGACGATTTTCAGTACTTCCTTTGCGGAATTTGGCTTTTCAAAACTGTTTTCCACGGCAATAACGATCCCCAGTTTCTCTGCTGTGGGAACAAGTTTTTCCACTGCTTCGATACAAAGGGGACGCAATACATCCAGTGGATATTTGTCATAACAGTAGGGTGCCGCCCCCACATGCACCGTATAAGTACGGCAGCCGAATGTTGCGGCAATCTCCAAAGAACGGATATGGTCTTTTATCAACCCTTCCCGCAGCTCTTTCCGGGGAATATACAGATCGTGATATTTTCCGCAGGGCGCGTGGATGGTTCCGAAGGATACGTGGAAATCTTTGCAGATCCCCTGAAGAAATGCGATCCTTTCCTCATTTTCCAGCATCCGGGTGATCTGGGTATCAGTGATGACAAATTTATCCACACCATTGTCCAGAAATTCTCTAACGCCTCTTCTGACACTTTCATCATCCAGTTTTGCCCAGATATAATTGAAATAAAGTTTTCTGTCCATCTTTTGTCTGCTTTCTTTTTATGTAAAAATTCTGTGAATTTAATGTTTTCTCTTTTGTAATTCGATATTATAGAGTGCTTCCACCATGGGGAAAAATTCTTCAAAGGAACTGTCCGGAGCGTGAGCGTTTTCCATATAAAAACGGATGTATTCTTTTCTTTCTTCTTCCGTAAGATCGAAAAAGCTGAAGAAATGACCGAAATCCTCCGCTTTTCCCGGTAAAAGTCTTTCCATGTCTTTTACCTTGCGGCAGGATGCAACATCGATCCAGAATATATCCAGACGATCCCCCTCTTTCTGTCCGGAATACTCTTTTTCCTTCCACAGTATATTAAAAGGCGTAAAACCTTTGTGGAGGAATCCCTCATCATGAAATTTTGTGATATACTGAATATTTTTCTTTATAAATTCCTTTTTCCACTCCGCTTTATCAATATATTTGCCCCCCGTGATGAATTCTCTTCCGTCGCAGGTGCCTTCAAGAAATTCGGTAATAAAAAATGCCTCCCGGGGGAAGAATAAAAATCTTTTTTCCCCTGCTGCAAGCACTTTGGCAGCGGGGATCCCCATAGAAAGGATCTGCTGATAATTCAATGCTTCCAGTCCGGCGGGGGTGGGTCTGTTGAGAAAATGCTGGGGGTTGCGGAATTTATGATACTTTTTACAGGCAATGCTTCTGCCGGAAGGGGCTGTAAGTTTCAGGACATATTTCTGTCTTGTTTCCCAGATGCACATTGTTCCGGGAGCATTTTTCACAAGAAGACCCTGCTTTTGCAAATATTCAAAATCATCAGCAAAGTCACTATTTATCCAACACCAGGAAGAAAAAAGCCGGATACATTTTTCATTGAATCTATC
>JAFVRL010000135.1 GCA_017504325.1 Lentisphaeria bacterium
ATATATTCTGGGAATATTGGAAATTACCTATCCGGAGCCTTTGACATTGCTGGATGATCTGAATCCCAAAGGCGCATTACAGGAATATACCCAGGCGCGTTATTCCGGCAAAGCTCCCAGATACAGTGTGGTTGCTGTTGAGGGACCGCCTCATGATCCTGTATATACGGTTGAGGTGGTTCTTGAGGATATTTTTTCTGCTGCAGGAAAAGGCTCAAGCAGAAAGAATGCAGAGCAGAGTGCCGCCGCTGAAGCGTTGAAAAAACTGCGTCAGGCAGAAATTTTTGTTAAAGAAAATGTGATTGACAGTAGGGATAAAGAATAAGGGAACGGAGAAAAAATATGGAAGAATATAAAAGCAGGGATTTTCTTGTAAAAGTGCCGCAGGAGATCTTTTTCGGGAAGGGAACAATTGCTTTACTGCCGGAAAAACTTGTCCGTTTTCATGTGATTTTGCTTGTTACCGGGAAACATTTTGCTCTTTCCTGTGAATATGCTCAACTTATTGCTTCTCTGGAAAAAAACGGACATATTGTAAAAAGTGTTACCGGGATACGGGGAGAAGGACCCATTGAAGATGTGGACAGGATCATTATGGAGGCAAGGAACTGTTCTGCGGATGCGGTAGTTGCCATTGGCGGGGGCAGTGTGATCGATTGCGGAAAAGCTGCAGCCGCCCTTATTCCTCTTGGAGGAACCTGCCGGGAATATTTTTCCGGAGAAAAAACTGTTCCCGGAAAGGGATTGTATTTTGCTGCATTGCCCACGACTTCCGGTACCGGGGCTGAATGTACCTGCAATTCTGTTCTTGCAGACGGGGAAACATTTGTCAAAAAGTCTTTGCGTCATCCTTCCATGACACCGGATCTTGCCATTGTCGATCCTCTTCTCACGGTATCCTGTCCGCCTGATCTGACGGCAGCAAGCGGTCTGGATGCATTTGTGCAGTCCTTTGAGTGTGTTACCAATCCGAAATCATCCTCTTATTCGGAAAGTTTATGTTACAAAGCCATGTCGCTTATTGCAAGGAATCTGAAAAAAGCATATTTGGAACCGGAAAATATTGAGGCAAGATGTGCCATGGCGGAAGCCAGTCTCCTTACCGGGATGGCATTTGCTGCAACCGGACTTGGAGCTATTCACGGATTGGCTCATCCCATAGGAGCCTTACTGCATGTACCTCATGGTGCGGCATGTGCTGCATTGATCCCTTCCGTTGTAAAATGGAATCTTTCCTGCTGTGAAGAAAAATATGCGGAAATGGCAGAAGTTTGCAAGTTCGGAAAGACGGGAAAAGATTTTCTTCATGGTGCTGTGGCATTGGCGGAAAGTTGTGGTGTGAAGGCTCATTTCCGCGACTATGGATTGAAAGAAAAACATTTTGACTTCATTGTGAAAAATTGCCGCAGTGCAAGTATGAAAGGAAATCCCCGCAGTATGAGTGATGATGAGGTCATTGCGCTTCTGGAAACATTACTGTAAAGAGGATATATGGCAAAGGCAAAAAAAGAAAAACTTTTTCTTCCGGGATTTTTTGCTCCTTTTGCAGAAAAAATAAAAGGGAAGAAATTGTATTGTTCTTTCAGCGGCGGCGGGGATTCTCTTGCTTTGCTGCTTTTGCTTCTGTATGGGCAGAAAGAATATTTTTATACGCTTTATGCCGTCCATTTTGAACATGGATTCCGGGGGGAGGCGTCTTTGAAAGACGGGGAATTCTGCCGGAAAAAATGCGAAGAAAAAAATATTCCTTTTCAAATGATCTGCCTAAATGTTCCTGCCAACAGACGGGCAGGGGAGGGGGAGGAAGAAGCGGCAAGGAGATTACGGCTTGCCGCATGGCAGAAGATCATTTCCGATCCGGAAAATGAGTACATCGTTACCGGACATCATGCCGGTGATGTTGCGGAAAATATCCTGTTGCGGCTTTTCCGGGGAGGCAACAGCAGCAGTCTGACTTCTCTGCGTACATTTTTTACAGTGAAAAAGATGCAGTTTTTCCGGCCGTTGTTATCCTGTACCAAAAAGGATCTTGAGGAATTTTTACATTCTCAAAATGAATTGTCCTGGTGCCAGGATTCTACCAATAAAGAGGATTTTTACCGGAGAAATTTTCTGCGCAACAGGATTTTGCCGGATGTTTATAAAACTTTCCCTTTTGCAGAAAAAGGCATTGGCGGTGCTGCAAAAGCGTTGGCGTGTGATGCTGCTTATATTGAGGAAGAATCTGAAAAAGCGTTTGCATTATTCCGGAAAAATAATTTTTCGCTGGAGTTGCTTTATTCTTTGCATGACGCGCTTCTCATCCGGGTTTTACGGTATTTTCTCCGGGAACATTCCGGCGGGGAGATCATTCCGGATGGGGCAATGCTGCAAAGAGTGAAACTGGCTCTGGAACAATACAGAAAAAGACAGAAGGAACATAACGGAGAAGCACTCTATTTACCCATTGGCGGTACGGAGGAAAAATTTTTCCTTTTTGCCAACGGGCGGTTGCAGTGTGTAAAAAAAGAGAACAGTGGAAAAGGAAAATTGCTTCTGTGTAATGAAAATGACCTTCTGAAACAGAAAAAAATCATTTTCAGAGAAAAGAATTTTGTTATTGTTCTGGAACTTTCCGGAGGGACGGCATCAACAAATGAAAAAAATGTTTTTTATTTTGATTGCAGAAATCTTGTTTTCCCGCTGTATGTTTCTCTGTGGCAGGGGGGAGAGAAAATGATCCCCTTCGGCAGAAGTACCCCGGTTCTTTTGAAAAAACTTTTTTCCGACGCAAAAATCCCGTCATGGAAGAGAGGGGATCACCCGCTGATCTCTGACGGGAATGAAAATATTTTATGTGCCGGGACTTTGCGCCGTTCAGCAACAGCTCCTGTTTCGGAAAGCTCTTCACTTCTGTTGAAGATCACTTTGAGCGATCCGGAAAAGTTTGTTTGAACTTTTTATGCTTTTTCCATATTGTTTACCGCTTCACACATCAGATGCGCTTTATTGGTAAGGAGTCCTTCCGCCCCCATCTCTTTCAACATAGCGAT
>JAFVRL010000136.1 GCA_017504325.1 Lentisphaeria bacterium
CCTTTATTCAATGTTTCTGCCTTCCGTTCTTTCATTTTCCGGGAAAACAGCTCCCAGATGAGCCTGCTTGTCTTTTCCCTGCCGATCCCTTCCACATGATTTTTCCTTGCCTCATATATAAGCAGAAATCCCAATAATGCATAAGGCAGTTCCCATAATATTTTTCCGGGAGTAAGGGAAGGAATATCCGCTTGCACAAAATAGAGGATTCCTGTAAGATTTTCCATCCATGTGCAATAACTGATTTTTTCCCTTTTCCGTAAAGAAAAATCCCCCGTTTTACTATTATTTTCATCCGGAAGCATATCCACAGCACTGTGTAAAGAAAGGATCTGCTGTAACTGAAAAACAGCTTCAGGAGGATCAAGACGGCAATATTTTTTCTCAAGCATTCTCCATTCATACAAAGGGAGGGAAAGACGATCCGTGTCCTTCCTTTTTCTGAAAAAATTTTTCATTCTCTGTTCCATGAGGTATTCCGCCCCTCTCCTTCCATTTTCCAACAGAAACAATGCCAGATAAAGATCTTTCAGAAGGATCTTTACCCGTTTATCCTTATCTTCCTCCCGCCTGCGGATGAAAGGACTTTTCCACTCTTCCAGCAATATATATGTCCCCAGGGAGGGTGCCGGAAACCGGTAGGGACCTATTTTACATTTACCGGAAAGGATCATGGAAAACTCAAGTAATTCTTCCGGTAGAGTCCGGTTTGCTTTCTCAAAGATCTCCTGTATTTCATTTTCTGATAATCGGATCATTTTTTCCTCTGTAATATTTTCTGCAATAACGGATTCAAAATCAAAATTCCTGACAGTATTTATTTCCATCCGGTCACCGGCAGCTCTTTCAGACTCCCATTGCAAAAAAACTCTTTCTCTTCCGTTCTCCCTTAAAAGGAGGGACAGAAAGAAAAAGAGTCTGCATTTTCCGGAATGACCTTTTGTCAGGAAAACCTGTTTTCCATACTTACGGTCACAGGAAAGAAGCACTGTCTTTCATTGTTGCCGTAATGGAGATCTTTGTAAAATCCGTATTGGATTTTGTGACAGAGGACTGGGTAACGATCCCTTTCCATGTCCCCACGGTGATCGGTGTACCGGCTTCCGGAGGAGTCGTACCGGTACAGAAAAGTGCCTCAAAAGTCTTTTCACAGCTTTTACTGTAAGCCTTCATGGCAATGACTTTGCCTTCTTCGTTGCGTGCTTCCGCAATGGAAGCTGTGGTTTTACTGCTTTCGGACTGGACAATGCCGATCACATCCTGATAATTGTCTGTGCCGAATGTCACTGTTGCTCCGGTAAGTTCTTCTGCCATACCTGATCCTTTCTTCTGGTTTGATGCATTTTCGCCGGAAGGCTCATCCCGCCGGCACTCAATAAAAAACATCTTTAGAAATACAGGCAGTGTTCCGCTTTTTATGCAAAATATGCATAAAACACATTATAACAGAAAGATACAAAATATTCTATTTTATTTTTCCACCCCAGAGAGAAAGAAGGGAAAGGACATTTTTTTTCAGAAGCGGATTATCCGGATACAATAATTTCCGGGCAGAGAAAAATACATACCCGTTCACCTGCGGCAGAGCAGAAGAATACAGAACCTGATTTCTCAATTCCTCCGGAGATTCCCAGAAAGGTTTGTCCGGAATACTTTTATTCAGGGTCATCCCGATATAAAGTTTGACTTTTGTCCCTTTCACCGTTTCCGCACACCAGTCCGCCGTACAGGCAAAGGGGGCACTGGGATCAGAAAAACTCCAGTAAAGCTGCGGCACGATATAATCCACATAGTTTTCCTTCACCCAGCGGCGGGAATCGGCAAAAAGAGCAGCATAAGAATCCAATCCGCCGGTGGGAGAACCGGCAGGATCACTCTTTCTGTTCCGCCATATCCCGAAAGGACTGACACCGAATTTCACTCTTTTTTTATTGAGTCTGTTGTGCCGTCTGACCAATGCGCCTATATTATAGATCATGGAATCCACATTGTTTCTGCGCCATGCTTCAGGAGAGATCTTTCTGTCGCGGCAGTATCTCAAATAAGAGTGTTTATCCACATCCTGTATCCCGTTGTACGGATAAAAATAATCATCAAAATGGATCCCGTCCACATCATATTTGTGCAGGATCTCCTTCACACTTTCCATCAAATGCCAAGTGGTTCTGGGGTGTCCCGGATCAAGCATGAGAAGAAAATTTTTCCCGTCGGGAACCGCAAGAACAGCATCAGGAAATCTGCGGGCAAAAGAAAGAGGAGCAAGTTTTTTAAGGGCAGATTCTTTTCCTTCCGGAACTCTTCCCCGTACCCGGTAGGGATTCAGCCAGGCATGAAAAGAAAGTCCCTGCCGGTGAGCTTCCCTCACCATAAAAAGCATGGGATCAAATCCGGGAATACCGATGCCCTCCCCTCCGCAGAGAAAAGCTGACCAGGGATTGAGTTTGGAAACATAAAAAGCATCACACTGGGGACGCACCTGAAAGATCACAGTATTGATCCCCGCCTTTTTCAATTCTCTCAACAAATTCCGGTAGGAATTCTGAAATTCTGCGGTACTGCGGGAACGGGGAAAATCCAGATTCCAGGCGGTTATGACCCATGCGCCCCGCATCTCATCCCTTTTCCGGAAAATATTTGCCGGGACCGTAACAACTTTCCTGTCCCCCTTCTCCGCAGAATACCGGATGCTCTTTCCCGTTTTGTGATCCAGTAAAAGGCGACGCGCCTGACTGTGCAGGATACAGGGAAGAAAAAAGAAGAACAGCAGAATGAAAACAACATATATCCGGGAGCTTTTTACAAGAGATCGTGTGAACAGCATATTTTCCTTTCTGCGATTCAAAAATTCAGGATTCATTGGATTTTTGTCCCCGTTGCCATCAAACTCAAAAGCAGATCTGATGCGATCCGCAATGCAGGGTCTTTTTCCGGGGAATCGGCACCATCCCGGTACAGGGGAACCGTCCCTGTACGGATCTGCGGAATGATCCCTGTAAGAGAAACCTCTTTCCATTTATCCGGGATCACCGGAACAAGGATACGCATAAATTTTTTCTTTACCTTTTCCTTTGTCCCTCCGGAAACAGTATGGGTTATTTTCAGCGGCAGAGGACGCAAAACAAAAGGTTGTCTGCCTGTCATACTTCCCACGGAAATAACACCGGACTCCTGTTTCAATGTCCAGGCGAGGATCTCTCCATTACCTTTGGTTCCGCTGCCGGTAATGACAGCAAGGGAAGGTCTGCCATGCTTCTTTCCCTTCAGAGCAAGCTCCCGGAAGAGACGGACAGCAAGATCAAGATGAACAGGATTATAATCATCACATTTCCGCAGGTCCAGTACGATCCCACCCTCACAGGAAGAGTGTCCATCCAGGGCGGTAACACATTTCTGTATGCTGCCATCGGAAAGATCCGGCAGAAAAATATACCGTAATTTACCGTCTGAAAGATCTTCCCTGTAAAAATTTTTCCCGTTTCCGGAACTTTTCCCCCGGGGCCGGAGGACAACTTTTTTTTCGCCTTCCTCAACAGTGATACAAACGATCCCCGCTTTGCTGCCCTGCAAAAAATCCCGGATAACGGCAAAGGAATCCTTTTTAAGCAGTTCATCCACAACTTTCCCCGTATGGGGGGATGTTTTTCTTATGGAATCCAGTATGATGGAAAGTTCCCGGAAGAATTTCTGTTGTTCCGGAGGGATCTGTATCTGCAATTTCACCTTTCCGGAAGTTCTGTCCCCGGCTTTCTTTTTTGCAGAAACGGCAGCAGGCAACACTGCGGGAGAAGCGGAAGACTCCCCCTGTACCGGAACACTGCCAATTTTTGCCTCCAAATGAAACACGGAAAAACAAAAGCAGAAAAGCGGCAGGAAAATGTTTTTTTTCAGTGAAATAAATTTCATTCCCGCCATGATCTCTCCTTTGCGTTTCTGTTTTATTTCAACATTTCAGCTATATCACCCATAACACCAGCATCCGCTTTACGGACGGCATCGGATTGCTCCTGACGGAATACTTTAAGTTTATCAGCCAGTGTTTTATCGGAAAGAGCCAGCATGGAAATGGCAAGAAGTGCGGAATTCTTTCCTCCGGCACTTCCGGCAGTCACAGTGGCAACAGGGATCCCGGGAGGCATCTGCACCATGGCAAGAAGAGCATCAAAAGCCTTGAAGGGTTCGCTTGCCATAGGTATTCCGATCACAGGGAGCGTGGTATGGGCGGCGATGACACCGGCAAGATGGGCAGCCATTCCGGCGGCACAGATAATGACTTTCGTCCCTTTTCCCTCCGCTTCTTTGGCAAAAATGGCGGCTTCATCGGGAGTACGATGAGCAGAAATGACTCTTGCTTCAAATTCCACGCCGAACTTTTTAAAAATCTCGAATGCCCCTTTGAGAGAAGGCAGATCGCTTTTACTGCCCATAACTACTGCTATTTCAGCCATAATAGTAAATCCTTTCTTCCGCAACCGAATTATTTGACTGTATATTCTGTCTGCTGCCGCATATCTGCAACAGGAATATGGTAATATATTCTTTCAACAGGAAAAGTCAAATTTTTCCTGTTCTATTTTTTGCATATTTTTTCCTTGATCACGCAAATTTGCGATCCATCATTTTTCAATCTGCCAGAAAAACGGTAAAATGCAGAAATGCACGATCAGGTTCCAGCTCATTGCAGAAACGGAATTCCCGTTTTTCCCCTTTTCCATCGGACAACTCTGCCACGATCCAGCTGTAGAATAACTCTCCCTGATGCCAGTTGCGGATGGCAAGATGGTGTATTCCGGCACCCAGCAGCGGCCGCAGGGCAAGTTTACAGGATATACGGTTCTTCCGGTTTATGAAATCACTGCCGGGATTTTTATCAAGTCCATGCTGTCCCAGAAAACCTAACGGAAGAAGGGTGCCATCCTCCCTGATTTCAACAAGTTCATGCCTCATATCATACAAATCATCCAGAAGAGAGGTTTCATAAG
>JAFVRL010000137.1 GCA_017504325.1 Lentisphaeria bacterium
ACAATTTTTCCCGGGGTTAAAACCCCGGGCTGAGTTCTACCGTCCCTGCGGGACTGTTTTATTTGCTGATATGATATTTTATACATACTGTCTGTTTATGGAAATCTGACAAAATCACTTTTTCAAAATCAAATTTTCTTCCGATCAAATATTGCGGAAATACCTGTTTTTTGAAAAATTATGGGATAACTGTGGAGGAAAAAGGCAAAGACCTGTAAAAGACTACGGTTTATTACTTTTCCACGATCCATGGCCAGCGGGCTGCCTGGGCAGACAGATTCAGACTGTATATTTTTGTGCCGTAATCCAACTGACCGGAAACAAAGATACTTTTTCCCACGGTTTCCACATGACCATCCATAAAGCCGCCGTTAAAGGAAAAATTGGAATGGGGAGCCCACTGACAGTTATTGGCATAGTTTTTTGCATCATACATCCATATATTCCGGGAATGAGCCTTATAACTTTCCGGCTTGAACATACCGTAATTGGAGTCAACGATGACTTTAGAAAGATCCCGTTTGGTGGAAAGGATCCCTTCACTGATACTGTATGTGGTATTGGCTGCTCCTGTTATTCCCATAGCCGTCGCCACCGGACAACGCAGAATATGATTTTTGTTTGCCTGATAAGTGTAGTCTTTAAAGTAGCCCTGCCCATATCCCCAGTCAGGATTTGCTCCTTCCGGTCTGAATGTACCCAAACGGTAAATCCAGATATTCTCCCCCTGATATTTTGCAGATTGATACAGTCCGTTAAAGGCAAAAGCCCAGCCGTGTCCCCAGCCTTTGTAGTCATCGGTATAATGGTACATGACCATGACTGCCTGTCTGAGATTGTTTTTGCACTGCATATTTCTCGCTGTTTCTCTTGCTCTTCCCAATGCGGGCAGCAACATTCCGGCAAGAATGGCGATGATGGCGATCACGACAAGCAATTCGATGAGAGTAAAGTTCTTCTGTATAGATTTCATCCTGCAACCTCCTTTTCTTTTATTTTCTTCTGTATTCAGTCCTTTTCATAAAAGATTATAATATAAAAAAGTATGAAAAACAAGAGTAACTGTTTGTATTATCGTGTAAAAGATTTATATTATACTGCAAAACAGGAGGAAAATATGAAGCAGGACGCAAAAAATTCCAATCCCTATCAGAGAAGACATGATACAAAATCCCATGTGGATCAGGTGGTATATGTTGACCATAAATTCCGGGCATCGGTAAGTACAAATATGATCCATGTGTATGCCTGTGGTACTGTGCAGGTATATCCGGGAGGCGTTACCAAAAACCAGCCCCACTTCAAACCGGCAACTCCGCCTGTGGCATTTTACTGGCTTATAGATTATATTTCCGCAGGGGAAGGAACTTTTACCAATCTTGCGGATAATTCCCGTATCCGCATCAAAGCCGGGGATGTTCTTATCATCCGTCCGGAGGTGGCACATTCCCTTGTTACCGATAAAAAAAGCAAACTTATCCAGAAACAGCTGATGCTTGTTTCCTCTCCCCTTATCGAATGGATGTGCGGAAAAGGGGGCGTTCAGCCGTGGAAGATCTGTCATTTGGAAGATACAGACAAGGTGGAAGAAAGTTTTGAAAAGATTTTTCTTTCCGCTTCCTCAAAAGAGAATAATCCCCGGACAGAGTTATCGGTACTTGCCTATACGATTCTTTGTGAAATCGACAAAGCGGAAGAGGGAAATAAAAAATTCGACAAGTTCGATCAGCTGCTTTTTGCCATCCGTCAGGCTCCCCAGTATTACAAAACAGTGGAAGATCTGGCAAAGGAGTTCGGTATTTCCGAAAGATCTCTTTTCTATATGTTCAAAAAGAGGATGAATATGTCCCCCATCCAGTATATCATTGCGGAAAGACTGGAAAAAAGCCGCTGGTATCTGCTTACACAAGCCTATACCATTATGGCAGTGGCGGAGATCTGCGGATACAACAGTGTCGCCTTCTTTTCCCGGGAATTCAAAAAAGCCTACAAAATATCCCCTCTGGAATACCGGCAGAACTATTTTAAAACAGGAGTGGATCCCCTTTACCGTAAATAATGCAGAGAGTGATCCGGAAAAGATTGGTTATCTGTATCAGAAGTAAAGTTTTTCCGCTGTTTCCCCGTAAATAAGGGAAAGTTCCTGCTGTGAGAAAAGTTTTCCTTCGTGGAGATACCGCATCGTTTCAGCATAAAACTCTTTTCCGCGGCAGAGTATTCCGGGGGAATCTGTCCCCCACATCATGTGATCTGCACCGGCAATATCGCAGAGTTTCCGTAAAAATTCCTGTGTATCCGTGTATGGATAGGGGGAACCGGAAAATACGCTGGAAATATCAAAATAGGTTTTGCCGTCGGCGATCTCCTGCATCATTTTGAGTCTGGTCTCATTATATCCGTCATCGCAGGGGAAGAGGGCATGGCACAATACAAAGCGTAATGCCGGGAATTTTTCTTTTACTCTGGCAATGGGATAAAGCTGATACCCTTTTGACTTGCGCAAACCTGTATCTATTACGATAATGACATTATTTTTTTCGGCATATTCCCATACAGGCAGGAAAATATGGGAATCCAGAGAAAGATCCGGATGGATACCGGAAAGCCCCCAGCATTCACTCAATTCAAATTTCAATATTTTATATCCCTGTACTTCTGCAAAATACTTGAAAAGATCCATGGCTTTTCTTCCGTAAGGATCAAAAATACACGCTCCGGTAAATTTATCCGGATATTTCTTTATACATTCCGCCACATAATCATTCTGGAAACCGTAGTTCTGTGCCTGCATGAGTACGGCTTTATCCACTTTATTTTCTTCCAATACCTGCAAAAGGGCTTCCACCTTGAAGCCTGTATCGCCATATTCCGGAGGGAAAAACTGCATTTCAATACCGTCGGGCCAACGGATCTTTCCCTTACCGATGGCTCTTCCTTCCCCCCAGGGACCGTAGGGACGCAAGTATTCATAAACATGAGCATGGGCATCAATGATCATTTTTAACTCC
>JAFVRL010000138.1 GCA_017504325.1 Lentisphaeria bacterium
GCCCAGCTTTACACCTTGCGGGATTTTCTTAAAACCCCGGATGATGTGGCAGGAACATTGGAAAAAGTCAAAAAAATCGGTTATGATGCCGTGCAGATCTCCGGAGTGGGTCCTATAGATGAAGAACTGCTCCTCCGTTATGCCAATGACAACGGCCTTGTAATCTGCGCCACGCACGAAGGAAGTGCAAAGATCTTTGATGAAACCAGTGAAGTCATTTCCCGCCTGAAAAAGCTCTCCTGCAAACACACAGCCTATCCCCATCCCCATTACATGCCCCGTACCCATCACGGTGCTGTCATGTTTGCCCGCAAACTCAATGAAGCAGCAGAAAAAATGGCAAAGGAAGGGCAGATCTTGAGTTATCACAATCATGCCACGGAATTTGTCAAATATGACGGGGAATTTTTCCTGGATATTCTCTACAGGGAAGCCCCCCTTCTGCATGGGGAACTGGATACTTTCTGGGTACAGGCAGGCGGTCAGGATCCGGCAAAATGGATCAAAAAACTTGCCGGCAGACAGTACCTTCTGCACCTGAAAGATTACGGAATGAATTTTGCTTATGAACGGGTCATGCTCCCCATCGGCAGCGGAAATCTTTACTGGGACGAGATCATGGATGCCGCCAAACAGGCAGGAGTGGAATATTATATTGTGGAACAGGATAACTGCAACGGTATGGATCCCTTCGATGCCCTTGCTTCAAGTTACCGTTTCATTTCTGAAAAATTTTTTGAATGATCTGATCCGGCAGAAATAACAAACGGGATCGCTGAAAAACCGGAAAGGTCACAGCATCCCGTTTTATTTTAATTCCCGGATCAGCCTGTATCCCTGTTATCAGGCGTACAGTTCAGAGATCATTTCCCTATACTGCCCTTGTCAATACTGATCCCTCTTCTCTGATAAGTGGGCACATCCAGATCTTCATCTTTATATTTCGTCACAGGAAGATCCGCAAAGATCCCCCTGGAAAAACTCTGCAGATCCAGCATTCCCTGTTCCATACCGCTGTTTCCTGCGGAAGGATGAGCAGGTGCAGGCACTACCGCCGGAGTCTCCTGCTGCCAGTTTATACTTTCCTGTATCCGGGGCAGATTGTCATACCGGATGGCAAAACAGGTCAGAAGCACTATGTCTCCAAAATCATTATTGACGGTCACTCCCGCAGAAAAATGGGTACTTCCGGGAACAAGGGAAGAGGCTCTGTCCAGAGTCTGCCGCATCTCCGCAATGGAGAGGTCTTTTCCACCGGTGATGGTCAACACCACAGCATGAGCCTGTCCAAGCCTGCTCAAACCTCCCAGAAAAGGGGATTCCAGCATATTTTCCAGTGCTATCCCGCAACGGTCAAGGCCTTCGGAAGCGGCACTTCTGCCGATCCCCACAGCACAGGAGGTGCGTTTTTTCCGCAGCAGGGCAAGCAGATCGGCAAAATCCCCTCCGATGATCTTTTTACTGGACAAAAGTTCCGCAACTCCGAAAACAGCAGTCGCAAGAGTTTCCGCAGCAAGCGCAAAAGATTCCTCCACTCCGGCATCGGGTGGAAGTGTGGAGAAAAGAAGATCATTGGGCAGAGTAACAAGGGCATCCGTCACCTGGAGCAATTCTCTTACAGCATCATCGGAATTTTTCCTTTTCGTATAGGATTCAAAGGAAAAGGGGGTACTCAACATAAAAAGAGCAGGAATGGCAAGGTGTCTTGCCACGCTTGCCACTGTACGGACACCGCCGGTGGCAGTACCGCCGCCGAGTCCGCCGGTAACAATAATGTAATCGTAACCGGAAAGTGTACGGGTAAGCATCTGTCTTTCCCGTTCCACAGCCCGCTCTCCTTTCACGATATTTCCCCCGCAGCCCAACCCGCTTTTTACAGTCCATTCCACTTCCGCCTGGATCTTTGTATGAGCATTGCTTGCGGCAAGTTCCTCTTTATCGGTATCAATGGCAGCTGTACGGATATGGGAAGTACCCTTCAGACCGCTGAAAGACCGGATGATCCTTGTACCGTTTCCGCCGATCCCCAGAAGCAGGATCTTTTTTCTTGCACCGCCTTCACAGGAAAAATCTTCCACCGGAAGAGCAGTCTGCGTCTTCTCTTCAGGCACATTCAATCCAAGATCCGGTGTCAGAATATTTTGAGAAGTATTTTCCTGTCCGTTTTCATTTATTTCATTCGGATTCATATTTTAAACGCTCCCATGATGTCCTTTATCTTTCCCATGATCTTTCCCCCTGCCCCTTCAAGCATATCCCCCATCTGACCGAATTTTCCGCTTCCTTCCTGCTCCAGATCCTCTGAAGCAAGTTTCAGCAATCCGAGAAGGGAGGCATAACGGCAGGAGGGGGCAAGATCGTTCATGACCCCGCTGACATCAGCAGCCTCCCCGCAGCGCACATGCAATCCCATCACTCTGCGTAAGGTATCCGGAACAGGTGCAAAGAGAGAGCCGCCGCCGGTAACGACAATGCCGCTTTCGATCTGACGGAAAAGATCATTTTCCCCCACTTTCTCCCGCAGAATGGAAAAAAGTTCCACAAGACGGGCATCAATGATCTTTTCAAAAGATCCTACGGGAATACGCCGTTTTGCATTATGTCCGCCCCCGGGAAATTCCATGAAAGAACCTCCGGAGGATGCCATTTGTGCCAACCGGTTCTCCTGAATCAGTTTCCGGCATTGTTCCATGCCCAGTTCAAGTCCGATGGCAAGGTCATTGGCGAGATTATCCATTCCCACGGGAATAACCCCGCTCAATAATATGCCGTCCTGTTTTACAAGCACATACTCTGTCAGCCCGGAACCGATATCGATCAGAAGCGTACCCTTATTTTTTTCATCCTCCCGCAGTACGGCATACAGGGAACCCACCCCGGAAAAAACACAGCTTACAGAGGTATCAAATCCCAGATCCCGGATGAGACTGCGGACAGTATCGATCCTGTTGCGGTCAGCGGAAATACTGTGGATAAAAGCATCCAGTCTTGTTGCGGAATGACCGATGGGATTTGCGGTACGGTAGCGGGAATCCAGCATAAAATAAGAGTCAAAAGTATTAAGAGCGATCTGATCCGGCGGCAGGGCGATACTTTCCGCTTTTTCCACAGCCTCGATAATGTGATTTCTTGTTACCTGTCTGTCACCCTCGTAGATCATTACATTTCCCTCGCCCTGACGGGAACGGATGGAAGGACCGCTGACAGAGCAATAGATCCTGCCTTTTTCCGCACCTCTGCCTCCGCGCATATCCAACCGTGCAAGCACCTTATCCAATATGGAGGAAACTGCCGGGGCATTTACGATCTCCCCTTTGCAGACAGCTCCTTCCGAAGGTTCTGAAGCAAAATTCACAACGACAGGATTTCCCCCTTTGTCCACTGTTCCTCTCAATGCAGAGATCTTGGATGTGCCAAGTTCTATGCATAATATACTGTTTCTATCCGCAGCAACCATGATTCTTTCCGTTCCTCCACCGCTGTACGCCCTTCATCACAGAGCCATTTTCTAACAAAAAAACAAGAAATCTTCCATTTCCTCCAACAAAAAGTCCGGATGAATTTGAAAAAAATCCATAACAGGTGTATTTTAACAGCAAATAGACATTTTTCAAGTCCTCAAATGGAGTTTTTTATGGAATTATTGTATGATATATTACTTGACAACGGAATAAAGTACATGGCAAAGGGGGAAGACAGTATCCCTTTGAAAAGCGGCGACTATTGTATCATCCGGAAAGATTTTTTCCTTGACTACGGGCAAGTCGTCTCCAATGGTGTCCCCTTCGATCCTGCCCTTCTTCCAAAAGAACCTGTTTCCGGAACACCTTCCGATAAAAAAACGGAAGTACCCCGTATCCAGAGAAAAGCCACCGTTGTGGATCAGGGGAAAGCCAATGAAAACGCCATGAGGGCAAAATCCGCATTGCGTACGGCAGCAACCATGATCGAACATCTGAATCTGGAAATGAAACTCATCAATGCCCATTATGCATTTGACAATAAATTGCTTGCCATCCAGTTCAGTGCCGAAGGCAGAGTGGACTTCAGGGAACTGGTGAAACAACTTTCCAGTACGCTGAATACAAGGATCGAATTAAGACAGATCGGTGTAAGAGATGAAACCGCCATTGTGGGAGGTCTTTCCATCTGCGGCAGACCGTTGTGCTGCTGTACCTTCCTCAAAGAATTTGATTCCATCAATGTAAAAATGGCAAAAGAACAGGATCTTGCCCTCACTCCCAGTACGATTTCCGGCATGTGCGGCAGACTCAAATGCTGTCTGAAATATGAACATGAAGGTTATCTGGAACTGGAAAAAACCATGCCCAGAAGAGGGGATTGCTGTGAATGCAAGGAGGGAAGAGGGATTATTATCGACAGGAACCTTCTCACCCAGAAAGTCGTTGTCCAGATCGAGGGAACGGGTCAGAATGTAACATGCACAAAAGATGAAGTTACGGTGGTCTATCCGGATAAATACAAGATCAAACGGCAGACGCCCTCCGCAGAAGAGGAAGCGGCAATGCTTCTGGAAGATAAAGACCCCGGTCAGGAAAAAGGACGGAAAAATCACAATAAAAAATAAATTTTTCCATTAAGTTCTTTTGAAAAAACCGTTCAGGAAAAAATATTTTCTGCAACGGTTTTTTCTGCTTCTGCAAAGGAACTTTTATCCCGCATACTTATACGGACCGCTTCCGGATGCTGGGTACGGAACCAGGTATTCTGCCTCCGGGCATACTGCCATGTAGCAATGGAGATCTTCTCGAAAAGTTCCTCTTTTTCAAGAAGTCCGGCAAGGTATTGGCCGATCTGTTTGTATCCGAGAACCTGCCATGCAGTGGGAGCATCAAGAAGTCCGTTTCTTATAAAAGACTCCGCTTCCCCGATCCAGCCGCTGTCCAGCATCTCCCGGCAACGCAGGGCAATACGCTCTTTCAAAAAAGAATTTTCCCATACAAGCACAAAGGAACGGGCATCCTTTCTGGCGGAACGCTTCCATGCCTGTTGTAAAAAAGTCATTTCTTTGCCGGTGAGCAGATAGAGTTCATGCGCCCGGATGAGTTTTCTTCTGTGATCCCGGAAAGCTGCCGCATCATTGGGGGCAGACCTTTCCATAATGGCAAGCAATTCCGGAAAATGTTCCTCATTATCATATTTTTCATCCAGTTCTTTCCGCAATTCCGGCGAGGAGGGCAGATCGTCAAGACCGTATAACAATGCCCGCATATACAACCCGGTTCCACCGGCAATAACAGGCAGTTTACCGCGCTTCCGGATATCTGTCACAGCTTTTTCTGCCGCTGAACGGAAAGAAAACACATCATATTTTTCTGTGATCTCTGCTATGTCCAACAGATGATGGGGAATTTTTCTGCGGTCGTCCGCTGTGGGTTTGGCTGTTCCGATGTCCAGTCCCCGGTAAATCTGCATGGAATCAGCCGAAACGATCTCACCATTATATTTTTCTGCAAGAATCATGGCAAGAGAACTTTTTCCGGAAGCAGTCGGTCCCATGATCACGGGAAAGGGCGGAAATACTGAAACGGGATCCATATTACTTTTCTTACGGGAGGTATGTCTTTTGAATCATTTGCCGGAAGATTCTTTTTCCGGCGTTTCCTCTTCCTTTTTTTCCGGACGGATAAAATTGGAAAGGATGAAAATAAATACCCCGGTACAAATACAGGAATCGGCAATATTGAATGTGGGCCAGGCATATTTTCCTATATAACAATGAAGAAAATCCACCACTTCCCCACCACGGAAAATACGGTCGATACTGTTTCCTATGATACCGGAAGCGATAAGAAAAAGTGCATAATAGCGTTCCACCCAGCCATCCGCAAGTTTCCGGAAAAAGAAAAGAAGAAGAATGAAAACAGCAAGGGAGATCCCGCAAAGCAGATAGAATCTTCCGGAAAGCATATTCCATGCCGCCCCGTCATTTGTCACATAGGTGAGATCAAAGCATCCGGGGATCACCCGGATGTGTTCCCGCATGGGGATATATTTCACCACGAGGAACTTTGTTACCTGATCCAGTATGGCAGTAATGATGCATACAAGTACGGAATAAAGGAATACCTTGCGTTCACAAGAGCTTCCGGCGGCAAGTCTTTCTCTCTTCAACAACATATCCAGACTCATTTTTTACATGTTTTGTCCCCCGGAAGCCGGACCATTCGGCGACCGGAGAACAAAAACAGGATTTCTTATCTTCTGCGGGAACCGTCTTCTGTACTTTCCCGGACACTTTTGCACTTTGTACAATATCTTGCATAAGGTTTGGCGATCATCCGTTCACGGGGGATCTTTTCTCCGCAATCCAGACAGACTCCATATTCAGAGTCTTCCAGTCTCTGCAGTGCCTCATCGATCATTTCCATCACATCCGCTTCACCGGAAAGCAGCCCCAATTCAAAATCATGGCGGAAATTATCACTGCCAAGATCCGCCATGTGAGTTGCCATTCCGGCACGGCCGGCACCGGAATCCTTACGGGAAGTGAGTGCTTCATCCGCATGGAATTTAAGCTGTTCACCGAACTTTGCCCGTTCTTTCATCAGGAGATCCTGAAAAAATTTCTTTTCAGATTTGGTAAGTTTCACTTTTTTGATATGCAGTTCCGTGCGTACCATGGCAGCTGCACCGAATTTCACTCTCCGGGCAGGAGCGATGGCAGAAGTCTTTTCGGCAGCAGTTTTTGCAACCGGCTTTTTCGTTACAGCTTTTCCGGCTGCCTTCTTTTCAGGCGCAGCTTCCTTCACGACCTTTTCGACTGCCTTCTTTGCAGATGCGGTTTTCTTATCTGCGGCACTTTCTGCGGCAGTATTCTTCACAGAAGCAATCTTTTTCACAACGGCTTTTTTCTGTACCGCTTTCTTTTCCTGCTTTACTTCTGTTGTTTTTTCAACAATCTTCTTTACAGCTTTTGCGGTGGAAGCAGATGCTTTTTTCACACCCTTGCCACCAGTCCCGGAAACAGTTTTCATGTTCACCTCTGTTTGTTGATCTTCTATAGATATATAATCAACTTAATATACAACTGTCCAACACCTTTTGCAAGATTTTTTTATTCCTTTTTTCAGGATTTTACACCATATTTTCACTCTTCAGGCAAAAAACATACTCTTTTCCATAAGAGCATTTTTTCCGGCAGACGACAATGAAAAAAGCAGGAATAAAGAAAGGGGAGAAAAAAACAGAGGATTTGAGGAATGAAGAGAAGAATAAATCAGACGGTTCCAACGGATGGAGGAAAGGAACCGTCACAAAATAAGAGAGACAGGGGGATGGAGTATTTATTTCCGGTATTTCCATCCCCCCCGGGTTTGCCGGGAACTCCTTATTTTTTCACAGCAACCATCTTTTCCGTGCGGGCGGATTTTTCTTCAGCCTCCGCGATCACAATGGAAAGACGGGTACTTTACGGAGTACAGATCTCCACATCCTTATTTTTCACGATACACTCGGAAAAATAAGCAATTTCGTTGAAGTAAGGATTGGGCTTGGCAGATACCTTGATGATCTCTTCCTTACCATCCACCGGAGCTACTCTCACTCCTTCTTTACAGAAGTCCACCGTCGCCTTTTCAAACACTGCGACCGTGCTGGAGTACCAGGGACCACGGCACCAGGAACCTTCCGAACTTACTTTGGGGCCGCCGGCATAAATATAGTTGCTCATAAGATCATCTATTCCCCCGGTAGTGCGTTCCACGCCGAAAGTCATCACTTTGTCCGGTACGCCGAGAAGGTACTGGATAAAGTCGGTATCATGCAGATGAAGGTCAAGAAGTGCCCCTCCGCTTTGCGCCGGATCACGATACCATGCCTGTTTGGGCAATCCGCCATTGCGGCGCATATCCATACGCAGAAGGCAACCGTATATTCCGGAATCAAAGATCTCCTTGATCTTACGGAAATTATTGGCAAAACGCAGGCACTGGGCGATCATCAGTTTTTTACCGGTCTTTTTGGATGTTGCGATCATTTTTGCCGCATCCGCAGAAGTGCGCGCCATGGGTTTTTCACAAAGCACATGGTACCCGTCCTTCATCGCCCGGATGGCATATTCCGCATGAAGAGGACAGGGCAGACAGATATCCAGCATATCGAAATCCATACCGGCAACCAGTTCTTCATAGGAGGCAAAATACTTCACACCATCCAATTCACTTTTCCCGCTTTTACCCAGATTGATCTCCGCCTCTTTTTCTTTGAATTTTTCAGGATTGCTGTCACAGATCGCTACAAGTTCCACATATTTCTGTTTTGCATACTGTGCGGCATGAAAGTGTCCCATCCCGCCATAACCGATAAGGGCGCATTTGATCTTTTTCATCGTTATATCCCTTTCTTTCAGGCAAGCTTGTTCATCAGGAAGTTATAAGCCTTGCGGATATCCCCTTCAGGATCTTCCCCGCATTCCCGTTCAATAGTAAGGAACCCATCAAATCCCACCTCTTTCAACGCGGCAAGATAGGAATCCCATTCCACCTGTCCTTCTCCCAGGGGAACCTCTTTGTACTGGGAACGCTCTTCGGCAAATTTTCTTCTGGATCCGTCCGGCTCAATGATCCCGTAAGCAGCCGCAGGAGAACCGGGAACGATGTTGATCCCGTCTTTGGCATGGGTGTGAACGATATATTTTCCCAATACCTTCACGGCATGTGCGCCATCCACACAGGCGACCATACGCAAATTGGCAGGGTCAAGATTCACCCCGATCCCTTTGGAATCAATATCATCCAGAAGCTGACAAAGTGTTTCCGCTTTTTCCGGACCGGTTTCCACGGCAAGGACAGCCCCTCTGGAAGCAGAGTATTCCGCTGCGGCTTTCAGAGATTTCGCCATCATCTCATAGACAGGATCGTTCTGATCTTCCGGGACGACGCCGATATGGGTCGTGATGATATGGGAATCCAGTTTGGCGGCAAGATCCACAACATGTTTGTGGACTCTCACACGGTCTTCCCATTCAAGTGCCACAGAAAAATGTGTCCGGCAAACATCTCCGCATACAGCAGAAACCACAAGACCGTACTGATCAATAAGAGCCTTGTATGCAGCAAGACGGGTATCATCCGCCACAAGAAATTCAGGTTCAGCAAGTACCTGGATACCCTTCAAGCCCATACGGGCGTATGTTTCAAGCATTACTGGAAAGGGCTTTCTCAGGGAAGAGGACAGCGCACCGATTTTCATTTCATTCTCCATTTGTTGAAGGATTTTTGTTTTTTTGTAAAAAAATTTACTTGTAAAAATTTGTTCCTGCTATTAAATTTACATGGGAAAGCAAAATATAAAATGGATAAAAGTTGCATGATTGATGACAAAAAAAAGCATAACATCCATTATCTGCCATCCACCGGTCAGCAGGAGATCCACAAGACCTACGGACTGTGGATCATAAGAGGCGGTTCCTCCTTCCGTACTCCGGTCAATTCCTATGCAAAATGTGAAAAAAGATACTTCCAGTTCTATTCTCTTTCCCACATGTATGCAGGAAAAGGAAAAGTCTGGCTGGAACCGGAC
>JAFVRL010000139.1 GCA_017504325.1 Lentisphaeria bacterium
ACTCCTGCTTTGGCTGCTTCTTCCAAAACCGTGATGGTCCCCAGAGAATTGATCTCATTACATTCCACGATCTTTTCCATGGATTCCGGAACACTGATAAGGGCTGCAAGGTGGAAGATATAGTCCACACCTTTCACCGCTTCCGCAACAACTTTACGGTCACGGATATCCCCTTCAATAAGTTCACATTTCAGCCCTTCAAGATTTTCTCTTTTTCCGGTACGGAAGTTATCCAGTACCCGGACTTCATATTTATCCTGATTTTCTTCAACGATATGACTGCCGATAAAACCGGCACCGCCGGTAACAAGTATGCGTTTCATCTTAAATAAACTCCCTGGTGATCTTTTCAAATTCTTCCGCTTTTTCCATCAGACGCTGTACCAGTGTGAACTGGGTACGGCAACGGTCAAGGTTGTGATTTTCCCTGTGGGTCTTGAAATAGACATCGCCGGACAGGAAGTCGGTGAGGAATCTTACCCCGATCTCAAAGGTGATCAACTGTCCGGAGAAGGGCAGAAGTTCCATTTCAGTGGCATTGAGACATCCCTGACAACCTTCCAGATATCCTTTTACCAGCTGACGGAAAATATTTGTGCGGGCCTGTACTTTGGTAAGATCCTTTTCATCTTCCGCCGCCGGGGAAAGACTTGTACGCATCATATCGCCGAAGTCATACAGCGCAGAACCGGGCATGACCGTATCCAGGTCAATGACGCAGATCCCTTCCATCGTCTCATCATCCAGAAGCACATTGTTGAGCTTTGTATCGTTATGGGTGATGCGTTCCGGGATCGTTCCGTTTGCCATGAGATCCACCACTTTGGAAGCAATGTGTCTTGTGTTCTGTACGAATTCGATCTCTGCCTTTGCCAGTTCCGCCCTGCCGCACACATCTTTTGCCAGAGCTTCATCAAAGTCTTTCAGCCGGGAAGGTGTATCATGAAAATGGGGAATGGTCTCAAAGAGACGGGGCTGGGGAAGGTCGGAAATAAGCATCTGAAATTCACCGAATGCCCTTGCCGCCAGGTACGCCTGTTCCTCCGTTTCCAGAATGTCATAGGTGCGGGCTCCGTCAATGAAACGGTATGCACGCCAGCAGCTGCCTTCAGTATCCAAACAATAGTATTTCCAATCTTTTGTGGGGAAAAGATGGATACAGCGGCGTTTGAGACCCGGCACCCCATACTGCTTTTTGGCGATATGGTGTACCACACGGGAAATATTGCTCATCAATTCATCCGGTTTTTTGAAGATATTGGTATTGATCTTCTGGAAGATATAAGAATCCCGCGTTTCGCCTCTGCCAAATACAACTTTGTAAGTGTCGTTGATGTGACCGCTGCCGTAAGGTTCAACGGAAAGACACTGTTTGGTGATCTTGTAGTTGCTGAGGATTGACTTTCTGAAAACTTCGATGTCCATGATTAAAATTTACTCCAGGGGTGAAGGGTAGGTCTTTTGCGTAACAAGTTCCATAATGGACTGCTGTACGCGGGGTTTATCATCACGGTAAGTCACCCCGAACCAGGAATCTGTACTGTGCAATACCTTTACGGATGCCTCGCCAGAACTGATCAGGGAGGCAACTGCCGCCGGTATATAAAATTCAGATTTAAGCTCTGTACCTTTCTTTGCAAGAAATTCTGTAAACAGAGCTTCCAGGTGTTGGAAGATGGAAGGACGGAATCCCCAGAAATTCATGGACGCGATCTCGCCGCCTGTGAGAGCAACTTTTGTGCCGTCTTCATCTGTAAATTCCGCCGCCCCGCCGGAAGCAGGGAGGATGTTTGTCCTTTCGGTCACTGTCCGGAGAAAGTTCTCCTTGTCTGTGACGCAGATGCCGCGTGCCACTGATCCGAATTCGGAAAGGGTCTTGCGCAGCTCGAATCCAACCATATAGTGACGGTTTTCAGGGGCGTCTTCCTTGAAGGCTTCCGCCAGAGCAGAATAAGCACTGCGTCCGTAAAAATCGTCTGCATTGATCGCCGCAAAAGGTTCATTGATCCTGGAAGCGGCACACATGATGGCGTGTCCTGTTCCCCAGGGTTTCACTCTTCCTTCCGGCACAGTGTAAGGCGCCGGAAGAGCGTTGAGATCCTGAAAAGCATATTCCACATCGATCTTGTTCTCCCACTTGGAAGAGACACATTCACGGAAATCTTTTTCAATATCCTTGCGGATGATGAATACCACTTTGCCGAAACCGCTTTTCAGGGCATCATAGATGGAGTAATCCAGAATGATCTCTCCGGAAGGACCTACAGGGTCGATTTGTTTCAATCCTCCGTAACGGCTGCCCATTCCGGCGGCAAGTACAAGAAGTGTCGGTTTTGTCATTGTTCTTCTCCCTGATGCCGGATCATCCGATCACCGGAAGGCTGCCGGCAGCTACAGCCTGTCCATGTCTGCGGTTTTTCTCATCCGGAATACAGAATTCCACTTTGTCTGCATATTCCGGAAACTCTTTCTTCAATACCTCGCCTGCTTTTTCCAGGATGATGTCTCCGCCTTTTCCTGTTGTGACACGACCCAGGATCAGGAGTTTTTCAATGCTGTAGAATTCACACCAGCGGGCGATGGTATAACCGAAACATACGCCGATACTGTTGTAGATCTTTTCTGCACGGGCATCCCCCTGTTCCATAAGTTTCTGCACTTCTTTGAGCTGTTCCGGGAATTTCATATCTTTAGGAAGACTGATCCCGGCTGCGGGAACCAGACGGGCAACCCCCTGCTGACAGAAATACTGCACAGCACAGCCAAGGTCACCGGACCATTCATCTGCCGGAGCATTTTCTCTGTAATCCACAGGGACGAATGCAAGTTCATTGAGCCAGTCGGTGATATTTCCTTCAGGATTCACATACCCGCCGGCAACACTGGTACCCATGGAGATCCCCAGTACACTGTTGGAGTTGAGTTCCATGGAACCGGCAAGAGCTGTGACTTCCCCGTCATTGACCACTTCAAAAGGTACATTCCATTCTTTGGCGATCTCAAGGAAGA
>JAFVRL010000140.1 GCA_017504325.1 Lentisphaeria bacterium
CAAAGAAGATGAATTGGGAGACAGAGCCATTGTGGATATGGGGGAAAAGCTGGGAAAAGCGGCACTTGGCGGTATCATTGAATCTCGAAGGAATCCGCTCCGGTATAAGATGGAAAATCCGAAAGTTGGCGCAATGATCAAATCTTTTACAGTTCCTCTGCGGGCAAAATATGCGGATCATCCTGAAAAACTGCCTGCACCCTATCTGGGAAAAAAAGATGTGACGCTGGATATTCAGGTCATTGCCATCGGTGATATTGCATTTGTGGGAGTTCCCGGCGAACTGTGTGCAGAACTCGGTCAGGAGATCAAATGGCACAGCCCCTTCCGCAGAACCTTTATTGCTTATGACGCAACTGCATACTTTTCCTACATCGGAGGGGCAAACAATCTTGTTGCCGGAGGCTATGAAGCATACAGTCAGCGTTTTCAGGCGCGAGGCGGTTTGAAACTTCTCTGTTGTGCCGAAGAAACATTGTTTGAATTGCAGGGGATCCTTTACCCGGAACTGGATATCAACGTGTGTCCGGATACAACGGTCAATATTCTGCCCAACAGGTAAAATATTTTACTTTCTGTGATAAACCCGGGGTGTACCTTTGCGGCAGCCCCGGGTTTGCTTTTCTTAAAGAATCACGGTTTACGATAACCGCATTTGGGACAAACCCCGTTTTTAAGCGCGATCCCGCACAGCGGACACCGGTCGATGGTTCCCTCCGGCTTGAAATCGCAGGAGGCGGCATTTACTCCGCTTGTGAAGGTAAGTTTCACAATATTGAGCTTGTCTTTCAATAATTCATATACGATTTTGATCATACCCTCCACCGTCATAGTTTCCTTTGTAACAACAAGACGGCATTGGGGATGTGCTGTGGCAAGTTCTGTTTTGAAGGCCGGCCCCATCATTTTATTGGTGGGAGCGCCGTTTTTGATCCCCTGTATTTCGTAAACATCAAGGATGGCAGGCAGAAGCGGATCATCTTCCCGTAAAATAAGAGCGTGATCAAAGTTCTGCAATACTTCCCATGCCGTTTTCTGGATCTCATTGCAGGGGAAAACCATATTGATCCCTTTATTGATACTGTCTTCCACTTCTATGGTCAGATGTCCGGTATGTCCGTGGAGATATTGTGCTTCCCCTTTGAAATTGTAAAATCTGTGGGCATACTGCAATTCGATGTGGGCAATACTTCTCATAACGACCTCCCTGTTTCATTTTTTTATTTTTTTCCATAGTTCTCTGTAAGAACTCCCCCATCCTCCTTTCCATATATCATACAGCTTCATTACTGTATTTTTACAGAGTTCCACGGAGCGTGTCTTATGATTTTTTCATTATCAATCTACTCTCAAAAAATGATTTTTCAAGGGCGTTTTTTCTGCTATAAGACTGTAAAATATCAAGCCGTTATGTATTTTTACCACAAAACGATATAATAAATATTTTCTAATTTTTTTTAATTTTTTTTTAACAACAGACACAAAAAAAGCTGCTGTATGGCCCGGCAGGGAATCACACGGCAGCAGGTAAAAGCAGATCTGTTTTTACATATTGGGATAACGGCAGAGGGATTTACGGTAAGCAGGCATAGTTTTCTCCCGCAGAGCATCCAACTGATTGAGTTTCCATCTGATGTGATCGGCATCCCCCACATATTCCATACGGGGTTCCCACCCCAACCGGGAATCTTTTTCCGCTACCGGCAAGGCTCTCAACGCATTGGCATACTCATTTTCCACGATCTTATCCAATTCATCCATAATGGCATGGGCCTTATCAAAATCCGCCTCGATCTCCAGACGCATATTGTTTACCCACCATCTCTTGGTATTGTACATGGTACGCATGGCACAGCCGAAGAAGATGGCAACTCCCAGTTCCTTTTCTGCAAAATCCCGTTTTTCAGCAGGAACTCTGTCAAGAGCTTTTTCCATAATGGCAATACCCTCTTCATAAACCTTCAGTGCCTGTTCCAGAAGCCGGGTATCCTCCTTCATTCTCAAACCGCAATGGGCGGAATTATACAATACTTCCGGCATATAAAGTTCATTGACAACTGCCGGGGAGAAATGGGAGTGTTCCGGGAAAGGAATATGCAAAAAGCGTTCACAATGCGGGTGCAGCACAGGACGGAACAATAAAGGATAGGCAGGTCCGTTACGCAACGGCCCTGTCTGGTCGTCAAAGCCGGGAATATAGGAATCCACGGCGTCACTCCATTTCTGCCATGCTTTCATCACATCATCCGCAGCCTCTTTCCCGTAATCCTTTACAGCAATTCGGTGCAGGATCTCAATGGGATCGCTTTCCGGGGAAAGGAAGTAATGTCTGGCACACTCGGAGATCATACAGGGATGCCAACCGAAATGATGGGATTCCATAAGGCCGCACAAACCCTGATTTTTGCCGGAATCCACCATGGCACGGAACCGTTTCACCCACTGCATGGGAGCGGGAATATAAGGAACTACACCGCAGTCCCAGGTACGCCCGCCGGTATTGGTCATGGCATACAAAGGCAGTTTGCATTTGGATGCTTCATCCGCTTCCGTTGCAAAATATTTTCCGGGCCCGGGGAAAGTAATGGTATAATCCGGTACATACGCCTGATGATTGGGGAATTTATCCGGCAATACTTCATACATTTCAAATGTGGCAAGATGGGAAACATCTTTGGGCATATTCTGAATAAGTTCCCTGCGGTATTTTTCCGGCTGTCTGCCCCAGTTGTAGGACCAGGAAACGATATCAGCGTCGGGAGTATATTTCCGCACAGCCTTCTTTACACCATTCAGCCATTTGGGGTAATCCGTACAGGGCCACCAGCCGCTGGCAGGTCTGTGATCATCGGGAGCGCGTTCCCCTTTTCCGGCAGGACACGCATGAGGGTCTTTGGTGGGGAAACAGGCGGATTCCCCTACGATAACAAGCCCTTTCGCCCCGGGACAATCTTTGAATACACTTCCGAAATTCCGATCGAAAAGCTGTTCTGCATTGGGTGCATCCGGATCGATCCAGGAGTCCAGATAGCTGTAAAAATATACTTTGATGCCGTATTTTTCCGCACGATATACAAGTTCATTGAAATCCATGTGGCCGAATGTGGTCTTGGAAGGACCTTTCGCATAAACAAGAATGGCATCGAAACCGGCATGGATAATGGCGTTCAAATGAGAATCCGGATACTGATCCAACCCCCAGGCAGAGTGTACCATACGGGGGGAGAACATATCTTTTTTTGTCGTTTCACCTTTTTTCAGGAAGGGGGCTTTACGGAAACGCATCTCATCTTCCAGATAAATGACCCCTCTGCGGGTATTGCCCTTTATTGTGATTTTATTTTCTTCTGCAATGATGGTGAATTCTTTTGCATCTTTTTTCTCTTCCAGGAAGAAATATTTTCCTTCAGCGGGAATCGTGGCAGCCGTAAGAAGATGCATGGAGAAACTGCTTCTG
>JAFVRL010000141.1 GCA_017504325.1 Lentisphaeria bacterium
GAAAAACGGTACTTTTGAAACTCTCAATAAAAAAGGTATGCCGGCAGATTGGGCAGTAAGCAGGTGTACTGTTGAAGCAAACGGGGCATCCAATGCCCTGAAACTTCCTTACGGCGGTTTTGCCTATCAGCTTATGGCAGGTGGCGTACTTGCCCAGAAGCCTGTCCCCCGTAAGATCCGTGTCACCTTCCGTGCCTCCGGAAAAGGTACTCTTCTTGCAAGTGCCCAGAGATACCGTGATACCAGAGATGTCAAAGCCAAACACGGTTACAGAAGAACCAATCTTCCCACCACCGGATTTTTCAAGGCGGAACTGGGTACAAAACAGAAACTTTATTCCTGTGAATATACCATCAACGCCAATGAATGGATGGGATTGCGTTTCACCATACTTGGCAAGAAAGGGGATTTTGCCCTTCTGGATGATGTATCTGTGACCAAACTGGATAAGTAAGAATTTATTGCCGGTTATGAAATAAAGGCTGTTGCAAAACCCGGAAAAGGGTGATGCAGCAGCCTGTTTTTTTGTCCTGTAAGGAGGATAAAAAACGGCATTGCTCTTTTTCCTGAAAAGAAGCAATGCCGGTAAAAGTTTTTTATTCTGCTTTCAACGCATCAATGATGCTGTAAACACATTTACCGTCCACAATGGTTGCTGCGGCGCAGCCTTTTGCCTTGTAGCCGCCGAAAGGAGTATTGCGGCCTTTGGAACGGAAGGAGTCAGGATCAACGGTAAATTCCTTTTCTGTATCAAGGATCGTCATATCCGCTGCTCTGCCGATCTCCAGTGTACCGATAGGCAAGCCGAGTACTTCCGCCGGACCGGTGGTGAATTTGGCGATCAGCTGGGGCAGAGTAAGATATTTTTTATGATACAGTTCAGTGAGAGAGACAGGGACTGCTGTTTCCAATCCTACAATGCCGAAGGGGGCATAGTCAAATTCCACATTTTTCGCTGTGGGCGTATGGGGAGCGTGATCCGTAGCGATAACGGTTACTGTTCCATCCTGCAGTGCCTCTATAAGAGCCATGCGGTCCTCTTCTGAACGCAGGGGAGGATTCATCTTGTAGTTTGTATCAAAGCGTTTGATCTCCACATCGGTAAGAGTGAAGTGATGGGGAGTGGCTTCCCCGGAAAGTTTGATACCGTTTTTTCTTGCCTGACGCAGAATATTGATAGCATGTTTGCAGGAGATGTGCTGGATATGGATCTTCCAGTCCGCCATTCTTGCAAGAATGGCATCTCTTGCCACCATCAGTTCTTCTGCGGCACCGCTCATGCCCTTCATGCCCAGAAATACGCTCCAGTGACCTTCATGCATCACGCCGCCGCTGGCAAGGATGGTATCTTCACAATGGTCAAGGATGGGAAGAGCAAAGGTGCGGGAATATTCTACGATATGCCGCATAAGCTCATGGTTCTGCACGCATTTGCCATCGTCGGAAAGGGCAATGACCCCGGCAGATTTCAGACCGCCGATCCCGGTCATTTCCTGACCTTCCAGATTTTTTGTCATGGCGGCGCAGGGAAGAATATGCACGGGGGAATCTTTCTGTGCTATGGACATGATCAACTGCACCGTACCGGGATTATCGGTACAGGGGGAGGTGTTGGGCATGGGGACAATAGAGGTGAATCCGCCTGCGGCTGCGGCAAGAGTTCCGGTACGGATGGTTTCCGCATTGGTATTGCCGGGATGACGCAAATGCACATGAATATCTGTAAATCCGGGAGCAAGGACATACCCTTTGAGATCTATGATCTTTGCATCGCTTCCCAGTTTGGCGGGATCGGCAAAGACGCCGTTTTCCACGCCCACATCCCTGATCTCATCGGTATTGGTTGCAGGATCGATGACTCTGGCATTGCGGTAGATACATTTTGTATTTTCCATTTTATTCTCCTTATCTTCCATTTTTCAAACAGCCGGCAACAAGGAACAATACTGCCATACGGACAGCAAGACCGTTTGTCACCTGTTCAAGGATGACAGACTGGGGACAGTCTGCAAGGGCTGATGAGAGTTCCACATCTCTGTTGATGGGACCCGGATGCATGATGAGAGCATCTTTTTTGAGATATTTGAATGTATCTGCATTGAGTCCGAATACTTTTGCATATTCCCCTGTACTGGGGAAAAAGCCTTTTTTCTGCCGTTCATGCTGGATTCGCAGCAGATTGACTACATCCGCCCCTTCCAGAGCTTCCCTGATATTGTGGCAGACTCTTACGCCCGCCTGTTCAAATTCCCTGGGAACCAGAGTGGAGGGACCTGCAAAGGTCACATTTGCTCCCAGTTTCAGTAATCCCCACATATTGCTTCTTGCCACACGGCTGTGAAGAATATCACCGAGAATGGTAACATTCAACCCTTTGAGTGTGCCTTTCTTTTCCCGGATGGTAAAAAGGTCAAGCAACGCCTGTGTGGGATGGGAATGTGCGCCGTCCCCGGCATTGACGATACCGCAGGAAAGCTGGTTTGCAAGGTAATTGGGCGCACCGGGGGCAGAGTGACGCATAACCACAAGATCCACCTGCAATGCTTCAATGTTTTTCACGGTATCCAACAATGTTTCCCCTTTCCGGAGACTGCTGGCATCTGCACTCACATTGATGATGTCTGCGCTGAGACGCTGTTCGGCAAGTTCAAAAGAGATACGGGTACGGGTACTGGGTTCCACAAAGAGGTTCACAACGGTTTTGCCCCGCAGTGCAGGGACTTTTTTGATGTTGCGCTGTGATACTTTCTTGAATTCTTCGGCGGTGTCAAGGATGCAGAGGATCTCTTCGGCAGAAAGATCATACAGACTCAACAGGTCTTTTCTTGTCCATACAGATGAGGCAGTCATATTATGCAAACCTTTTTTTAGGGGTTAAAAGTACAGTATCTTCCTTTCCTGTAAATTCCTTCCAGGCTACGGCGATCCTCCGGTCTTCCGGAACAAGCACATTTTCCCCAAGATAATCGGGCCGGATGGGAAATTCCCTGTTGCCCCGGTCGAAAAGGGCGGCAAGACGCACTTTGTCGGGACGGCCGAAACAGGTGATGGCATCCAGGGCAGCCCGGATGGTTCTGCCGGATTGGAGGATGTCATCCACAAGGATCACATCTGCCCGGTCAATATCCGGCAGCACCGTTTCCCGGATGTCCGGGAGAGTCTTGCGCAAGCCGATATCATCCCGGTACATGGTAATATCAATAGTGCCGGTCAGCGGCTTTTTGCCGGAACGGACAGCGATCTCTTCTGCGATCCTGTTTGCAAGAGGAACTCCGTTACGGTGGATCCCGATAAGGACAAAGGGGACAGTTTCAGAAATGCTGTACTGCTGAAGGATCTGTTCTGCAATGGAGGAAACAAGTTTTTTCACTCCGGCAGAATCAAGCATCCGGGTATGATCCTGCTCTTGCGGATCGATATTGGGGTGTGAAGGCATATTTTTTTCTCCGGTTTCCCATGTTGTTTTTATTACTTTATGGTCAATTCCGGAACTGTAATATACCCTTTTTTTACACTTTTTCCAGTAAAAAACAGATTTTTCTCTTTATATTTTTATAAGAAATGAAAAATAATACACGGAACCATGCCTTACAGAAAAGGAGGATTTGCAATTTGAATGGTGAAACAGTATATTTATCCGTTGCAGTTTTGCATGCCGTACAGAAAATGGAGAAAAAATGGAACAGAAGACTTTATGCCTGATTTTACGCAAGATCCCCTTCCGGGAGAAAAGTCTTATTGTCAATACCTTCACCTGGGAGTGCGGGAGGATCGATCTTATGCTCCGGGGGGAAAGGACAGTTTCTGCAAAAAAATTCCCGTCATCCGGATTGTTCCGGCTTTTCAACCTTGAATTTGTGCAGAAAGAACACCACCGGAACTCATCGGATATCTACACTCCCAAAGTCATGGAATATGCCGGAGCTTTTGATGAGATCTCTTTACATACCGGCAATTATCTTCTGGTATGTGAATATGCCGCCTTTCTGCTGAAACATACTGCTCCATTTCTTGTTCTGCCGGAAACTTTTGATTCCCTTCTTATCCTTCTGCAGCGGGCTGTGGCGAAAGAGAATTGCACTTTTGAGGTGACCGCTTCCAAACTCGTTTTTCTGGAGGAATCCGGACTTCTGCCGGAGGAAACCGGAGGCAATACCGCAAATAAAGTCCTTCTCCGGGAGATCATGGAATATGCCCTGGACAGGGAAAAAGAAAAACCATGTATGTTGCCTGCATACGAAAAAAGGCTTACTGAATGGGTGAAAGCCCTGTGCCGTTATCACAATCTTTTCTGATCAATAGAATACCCATTCCAGATATTCCTGTATTTCCCCGTTCGCTCCGGAAATATCCAATGCTCCGAAAGAGGCTGTAAGCCGTTTGGAGGGACGGCCTGTTCCCGGGAAGGGTTCTACGATCACCGTATAATAATTGCTGGGGACCCAGGACATGTTCCTTTGCAGTTTCGCCGGAAGTCCCACATCCAGTTCATCACTTATTTTTATGCGTTCCTTCCGCAGTTTTTCCCTTGCTTCCAGAACGGCGGCAAGCTCATCCTCCTCCAGATCCGCAAGAAGAGAGATCATTTCCGGAGTTGCCGAAAAGAAGGAGGGGGAACCGTTGAGGATAACTGTTCCTGCCGGAGGAATAAGACGGATACTGCTTAATCTGCCGGATTTGTCCGGCGGGAAAGAGTCTGTCAATCCTTTGATGTAATAAAGTTCCTCCCTGTACTGCATTGCGCTGTTCCGGGGCAGGGGACGCATCCCTTCCGACTCATAGTCCTCCTTTTCCATCCCTTCGGAAGATTCTGTACCGGCATTGCTGCTTGTGCTTACCGTATCATCACTGTCAACATAATCGGCGATACGGGCAGTCAGATCGTTGACCGCATCAATAACATTCTGTTCCGTATCCAGATCGGTGGTGAATGTACGCAATGTATTCCGGTACCGGTTGGAAGCAGAGGAAAGATCCCAGCCGGAGATCGCATCATATACCGTAACAGATACTTTGTTTCCGTAATAATCCACCTCATGGATCACTCCGTCCGGCAGAAAACGGTCATATTCATATTCTTCATAATCCACATCTCCAAGGATCTGATTGGTTCCATTCTGATTTCTATCCGCAGCGATCAGAAATCCCACACGGTTCATGACCCCCTCATTGATGTAATAGGATCTCTGGATACTTGTATGGGCAGCTGTATCCATGGTGCCGGTAAATGTCATACCTGCCACCGCCGCCGCAAGCATCCCGCCAAGAAAAACAAGACAGAGAACTGCAACAAGCGCCGAGCCCTTTTCTTTCCGGTATTTTTTTCTGTTTGTTTTCTGCATATTTCAATCCCCGGAAGGCGGTTCCCTGTAACCAAGTGTACTGTATTTGCTTGTTCCGGCAGTACGGCGGAGCCATTGTTCCTGTCTGCCGTTTTTCCATGTGACAGTCATCTGGATTGCCAGTGGGATCGCCTCATGTTCCTCTTCATCCCAGTTGTCGGTAAATTCCATGCCGGAATCTTCTTCCTCATCTTTTTCCGCATACAGAAAACTTACACTTTCCACATTGGAAGAGATCACCTCTTTCCTTGTTTCATGTACTCCTTCCTCTTCCCACGGGAGATAAGGATAAGAAGAGTATTCGGCAATCAGAACCTCATTTTCCACATACAGTTTGATAAAGATCAGCCCCCCTCTGTCTCCGGCGTAGCTTCTTCTCAATGCAGTAAAAAGCATGGAATCACTTTTGCCTTCAAATACAAATTTTTCCCTGTTGCCATCCTCTTCATCCTTCCATTTGAAAGGGATCATATTGCGGAAATAATTATCGGCAATACGGTCTATTGCCTGTGCCGATTTCAGAAAAGCGGTGATCCTTCCTGTTCTTGCCCAGGTATTGTAAAAACTCATGGAGGCCGTACCGATGATCAGGGCAACAAAGATCATTACCGCCATGGCGGCGATCATCTCCACAAGGGTGAAAAGCCTTTTCTCCGGCAGGGGGCATTTATCAGTTTTCATCAAACAAACTTTCTGAATCATAACTTAATCTGTCGATCTTCAAGGTGTCCACGATCTCATTTTCCGGCAATTTCCGCAACTGTAAAGTAAGGCACTTCAACGGCACCTGCCCCATGAGATCATTCAATTCCTCCGGAAGATCCGGAACATCCTCAATACTCACATCCACTTCATAATCCCGGTAGGGAAAAATAAATTCCGGTATGTCCGGCGGATCATCCCCCTGCATAAGATAATATTCCGCCGCCTGGGAAAGAATATGCATCCTTTCCCACTTTTCGTAACTTTTGCTCAATCTTTTCTGAGACTGGGTCATCATCTCCAGTATTCCCGTAAGACTGATGGCAAGGATGGCAAGGGCAATGACTACTTCGATAAGGGTGAAAAAAAAGTTCTTCATAACCTGTCCCCCTCATTTACTGTGACAAGTAATCCTGTAAGAGGAGATATGTCATAGGTTCTGGAGAGATTTTTGCATTGCAGTTTGAATTTTCTTATTCCGGAAGCTCCCCCGTCCGGAAAGAAACGGAATACTTCAAAAGTGTGATCCTCTCCGGCATCTTCCTCTGCAAACTCCTCTTCCGGAACAACGGTTTTTTCCGGCAGTTTCCATTTCAGTACTGCGGGCGGAGGAGGGGGCGGCTCTTCCCCTTCTTTCACATTTTCCCTTCTCCGTTCTTCAGCGGCAAGCTCCTCTTCCGATAAAGTCCTTTTTGTAACAAATTCCTTTGTTACAGGGGAGAAACATACAATAATATCTTCCCCATGTTCCTGTGCCTGGAATCTTGCTCTGGCGCAGAATGTTTCAAATCCCAGTGCAGACTGTTCCAGAAGTCTTGCCGCCGATTCCCCGCGGAATGTGGAAACAACAAACCCCAGGGAAAGTACCACGATGGCAATGACAACAACAAGTTCAATAAGGGTAAAGACGGCAGTGGAGGAGCGGAAAAATTTCTCTCCGGTTCTTTTTTTCATTCCTGCCGTCCTTTCATCTGTTATTCTTTTTCTGCAGAATTATCCCAGCTGGTGATATCCGCATTTTCGCCGGTTCCGCCCACCTGACCGTCCGCTCCGTAACTCATAAGATCGTAGTCACCGTTTTCGCCGGGGAAGGTGTACACAAAATCATTGCCCCAGGGATCTTTGGGGATCCGCTGGATGTAAGGCCCATCCCATTTTTCATTCTGTTCATCTTTTGTGACAAGATTATCCAGAGATTCGGGAAAACTGCCGATATCCAGTTTATATCCGGTAATGGCATCCTGTAAAAGTTTCAGCTGGGTACGGGCGGCTCCCACATTTGCCTTCTTCACATAACTTAAATACATGGGAGTGGCAATGGAGGCCAATGTCACAAGGATAATGATGACC